>JADGAZ010000005.1 GCA_015231755.1 Magnetococcales bacterium
ATGTGACGGTGGTGGATGCGAATGCCTTGATTCTGGGAGCCTCGACGGTTTCCGGCACTTTGGGAGTGACCACTTCGGGAGCCATCACCCAGTCCGGTGCGTTGAGTGTGGCCGGAGTCGCCACACTGGCTGCTGGAGCGGCCAACAACATCACCCTGGCCACGGCGACCAACGACTTTGCCACGGTGGCCATCACCACGGGTAATAATGTGACGGTGGTGGATGCGAATGCCTTGATTCTGGGAGCCTCGACGGTTTCCGGTACCCTGGGCGTGACCACCGCTGGTGCCATCACCCAGTCCGGGGCCTTGAATGTGGCGGGAGTGGCCACTCTGGCAGCCGGTGCGGCCAATGACATCACCCTGGGCACGGCGACCAACGACTTTGCCACGATGGCCATCACCACCGGCAACAACGTGACGTTGGTGGATGCCAATGCCATCGTGCTGGGGGCTTCCAACGTTTCCGGCACCTTGGCTGTGACCACCTCCGGGGCCATCACCCAGTCTGGCGCCTTGACCGTGACCGGGGCGGCGACCCTGGCGGCGGGAGCGGCCAACAACATCACCTTGGCCACGGCGACCAATGATTTTGGTACGATCAGCATCCTCAGCGCGTTGGGTTTGACGTTGGTGGACGCCAATGCCGTGACCTTTGGCGCCTCCACGGTGGGTGCGGGCGGCGTCAACGTGACGGCGACCGGGATCACCGTCAACGGTGCCTTCACCACGGCTGCGGCCAATGGGGCCATGACCTTCAATGCCGGAACCGGCACCTTCACCACGGGGGCGAGCGGCACCATCGCGGTGGGGTCTGGCTCTCTGCTCATCGAAAGCAATGATATCGCGCTTGGGGCCAACATTACCGGCATCGGCATTTTGACCCTGCGTCCGGATGCCAATACCGACACCATGGATCTGGCCTCCACCACCGGCGGCGGATGGCAGTTGAACGCCACGGAGTTGGCTTATCTGCAAGATGGCTTCAGCAGCATCACCTTGGGCCGGACCGCGGGTACGGGCATGGTGTATGTGGGGGGTACGGCCACGGCGGCCTTCAAGGATAACGTGGTCTTCCTGACCGCGCCGACCACCTTGGGCAGTCAGGGCATCTCCACCACGGGTTCCGCGACTGCCGCCTCCTTGACCTTCAACAGCGGTATCACCCTGGCGGGTGATGCGGGCATCACCACCGGAGGTGGGGATGTCACCTTGAATGGTACCGTGGATGGGGCGCAGGCGCTCACCATCACGGCGGGCACTGGTCTGGTCAACCTCAAGGCCGCTGTCGGCAGCACCACGCCGTTGGCCTCCTTGACCGTGGCTTCCAGCGGTGGCGCCGACTTTGCGGCAACCGTCAACACCACGGGTGGAATCTCCGTGAATGCTGCCGGAGCCTTGGGCGTGCATGCCAACATGACCTCCAGCAGCGGCAATATCGCCCTGGCCACCACCACAGCCAACGGCACCATCACGCAAGACTCCGGCACCAGCATTACCGCCACCACCGGAACGGCGGGACTCACCAGTGCCGCCGGCAACATTCTCCTGGCCCATCTCCAGGCCGGAACTACCGCCACCGTGCAGGCGGCGGGTGCGGTCACCGATAACAACGGTGCCAGCACCAACGTCACGGCCACCACCTTGAATATCACCGCCGGAACCCGTATCGGTTCCACGGGGGCTTCCAATTTTGCGGCCAGCACCGACGCTTTGGAAACCGCTCTCACCAATCTGTCTGCCACCATCACCGGAGATGACGGGCAGATCGCCATCAGCAACACCGGCGCGCTCACGGTCACCAGCCTGACGCTTCCGGCTTTGGGGGCCGCCGATGGCGCGGACAATACCCAGGTGCGCATCACCACCACCGGCGATTTGAATCTGTCCGCCGCGGCGGTGACCTCCAGCGTGGATCTGGATGACGATCTGGGCTTTGTCACCACCGGTGGAGATTTGATCCTGCCGGCCAACGGGGGTGGTTTCGCGGACGGTTCTCTGGCCAACAGCAACATCGCTCTGGTGGCCAGTGGAGCGGGCAAGAACATCGGCGCCAGCGGCGCCATGGGGGCCACTCTCACCATCATCGGCGACAAGGTGCAAGTGGTCTCCGGCACATCCGAAACCCTGGCGGTCAAGGCCAATCAACTGGATGTGGTGATCAACGGCACCGGCAATACCCTGACCATCGGCGAAGCGACCGGTTCCACGGGTTACACGGTCAAGGATCTGGATGGCGACGGCAAGAGCCTCTACGCGCCCGGCGGCGTCAGTGTCACCGCGGCCAACACCGTGACCCTGGACAACCTGACCACCGGCAGTGGCAACGGTCAGATCGCGGTCAATACCACGGGAACCGCGGGTGTGGTGCTCTCCGGCACCTTGACCGGCACCAGTTCCCAATCCCTGACGATCAACTCCGCCGGTACCGTGACCGGTGATGCCACCACCTCCCTGACCGGTCTGGGCTCCATGTCCATCACCGCCGCCGGCATCGCGTTGGACAAGAATTCCACCCTCGCGAGTACCGGGGCGATTTCCATCAACAGTTCCGGAAGTGTCAGCCTGGGTAACATCACCACCGGTACCGGGGGCACTGGCGGTTTGACCATCGCCAAGGTCTCCGGCTCCACGGCCACCTGGAATCTGTCCATCCAGGGCACCATCAATGCCGGTGGGCAATCGGTCTCCATCACGGCGCCTGGTGCCATCACCGTGGGTACGGGCGGAGTCATCACCAATGCCGCTGCCGTGGCCCTCACCGCCGCCGACGCCATTGGCTCGTCGAGTGCACCCATCACGGTCAATGCCGCCTCGGTGGCCGTCACCACCCAGAATACCGGCAAGGCGGTCTACATCAACAACACCTCCACCGGCACTGCGTCACTGGTGGCCACCACCGCTTCCGGAGCGGTGAATTATTCACAAGCCGGTGGCACCCTCAACGTCGGGACGGTCAGCCTGGGCAACGCCAATCTGACCATCGATCCGCCCCAGGATGTGGTGTTGACCAGCTCCGTGGATCTGGGAGCCGGCGTGTTCGACAGTCAGTCCACCGGTACCTTTACCTCGAATGCCGGCGCGACTGTGATTGCTCAGGGAGGCATTTCGATTGTGGCGCCGGCGGGCATCACCATCCGGGGCAACATGACCGCCACCGGTGGCGCCATTGTGGTCACCGCCAGCAACACCACCGCCGACATCACCCTGGCGGATGGCGTGACGCTGGCCACCACCACCGCGGCCAAAACTGGAACCGGGAACATCACCCTCACCGCCGGACACTCGGTCAATCTGGGGGCCATCACCAGTGGCGGCAAGGCCAATGTCACCGCCACCACCGGCTCCATCAACAACAACAACGTGGTCAACTCCACCCTGGTCAACGTCACCTCGGTTTCCACCGCCGCCCTCTCGGCCCCCATCGGAACCATCGGTTCCATGACCAATCCGGTGCGGGTTGCCACAGGGGATACGTTAACCGTTGCTCCTGGTGGCAAGGACAGCAATAATGTCTCCGCTAACCTGACCGGTTCGGCGGCGGGCAGCACCCGGACCTTCACGGTTCAGGGCACGCCACCCGGTTCGGTTTGGTTCAATGGGCGTTCCTGGCCCTTCTCCTTGATCGACGATACCAACACCGCCGTCTCCGGAACCTTGATGGCGCAAACCCAGCGGTCTGCTCCGGGTGGCCTGTATCCGGCCACGGTGGGCAACATCCAGGAGAATTACTCGACCCGTTCGGCTTGGCGCATCATGGAGTTCTTCCCGGTCGCGCCGGCCCCGATCACGGATCTGCTGTGGAAAACCGAAGCCGGTGGTCTGACCCTGCCGGCACAGCGGTTGCAACCCGAGGATCTGGCCCATGCGAAAAGAAGCTCCGACCAGCGGGTGGAACTCGAAGAGCCGGTCCAGGAAAAACAGGCTGGGCTTTTCAACAGACTCTTTGCTAAACTGTTTTGATCTTTCGATGCCAAGAATGGGGCTTTTATGTCTGATCATGCCATGTTGAATCGTAAACGGTTCGCGACTGTTTTGCTGGGGTTGATGCTGGCCGTGCCGGGAGCGCTTTCCGCCGCCTCGCCGGCCAAGGAACCCGCAGCGGTTGCCGATGACAAAGGACCACCCCTGGCCCGTATGGGTGATGTGGTTTTGACGGTGGCCGAGTTCCAGCGGTTGATGAATTACAGCAACAAAGAGGTCAAAAAACAGTTGCTGGGCAATCCCGATCTGCTCCGGCAGAAAATTCGTGAGGCCCTGCTGCGTAAGACCATGGTGGTGCGCGCCAAGGCCAGCAAATGGGACGAACGTCCTGAAGTGGTCTATTTGATGCAAAGAGCCAAGGACGGATTGTTGGTGGAACAGTTCCTGGAAAATGTGGCCAAGGTTCCGGCGGATTTTCCGGATGAGGCTCTGGTACGCAAAACCTATCAGGAGAACAAAGACAAACTTCAGTCTCCTCCCGCGGTGAACGTTTCCCAGATCTTTCTCAAGCTCGAACCCAACGCCGACGAGAAAAGCAAACAGGAAGCCGTCAAAAACGCCGAGAAATATGTCGGTTGGATCAAGAAGGGAGATGCGGATTTCGCCACCCTGGCCAGGAAATATTCCCAGCATCAACCCAGCGCCGCCCAGGGTGGTGACATGGGGTGGGTGGAAGTCAATCAGTTGTTGCCCGAGGTCCGCAAGGCCCTGGAAGGGATGAAGGCCGGAGATGTGGGGGGACCGGTGGTGAGTGGTCAGGGGTTGCACGTCATCAAACTGATCGCGTCCCGGGAGGCCACCACCCGTTCCTATGAGGAAGTGCGGGAGTCGTTGGTCCAGTTGTTGATCTCCCGGCGGTTGCAGGAGAACAAGGATAATTATTTGAAGGAGATGGTTGAAAAATATCCCATCTCTTTGACCGAAGAGAATGTTTCCCATCTGAAGTGAATCCAGGCGTATCACACTTCGGAAACGCGCCATCAAAGGATGATTGCATCATGCCAGAACTGATTTTTTATCAAAAACCGATGCCGTTGAACAAAGAAGTGCATCGGAATCTGCGGATGACCAACCAGGCAGGACAGTATGGCTTCGCCAAGCCGACCAACTCCGTGATTCTGGCGGGGGGGGAGTTCATCGAGGCGGCCAAGGAGTATCCGATTGTCTTCGTGCGTAGCGGTGGGGGGATCATTCCCGCTGCCATGCTCGGTTTGCGTGATGCGGAGAATTTGTTCATTCAACCGGATGGCACTTGGGATGCCCGGTACATTCCGGCTTTTGTCCGGCGTTATCCTTTTGTCCTGGCTGGCGGGGACAATACCCAGGAGATGACGGTCTGTATCGACGAATCGTATCCCGGATTTTCCACCACCGGCGACACGGGGCAACCCCTGTTCGACGAACAGGGCGAAGCTTCGGAATGGTTGCAGCAGGCGATTCGCTTCTTGCAGGAATATCAGGCCCAGGTGCGCCGCACCGAGGTGTTCATCAACCGTCTGAACGGATTGGATCTGTTCGTGGAGTTGACGGCCCGGGCGGATCTGGTGAATGGTGCCCAGTACGCCATGCAGGGGCTTTTGGTGGTGGATGAGAAGAAATTGTTGGAATTGAGCAAGCCGCAGGCCCTGGAATTGTTCCGTTGCGGTGAGTTGGGTTGGGTGTATGCCCATCTCTTTTCACTGTCCAACATGGGACGGTTGGTGGACCTTCTGGCCAAACGTACTTAAGGAGCGTTCGACCATGTTTGATGTTCAGCTTCTTGACAAGATCAAGTTTTTTGCAGACTTTCCCCAGAATGCCAAAAACGAGATCGCTGCCCTGGATACGGTCTTCAAGAAATATCCGGCCAACAGTCCCATCATCAACGAAGGGGACGAGTCGGATTCCTTCTTCATTCTGTTGCAGGGCAAGGTCAGCATCTACAAGAAGCCGAACGTCAATCCCATCAACGAATTGAAACCCGGTGCGGTGTTCGGCGAGATCGCTTTTTTGAGCGCCAAGCCCCGGGCCGCCAGTGTGGTGGCCCTGGAACCGTGCATCCTGCTGGAATTCGACCGCAATATTTTGCACCAGTTGACTCCGGATGTGCGGGATCACCTCAAAGACAAGTTGATCAACATTCTGGTACAGCATCTCAACGACATCATCGATCTGCGCACCAAGGAAACCTTTGGTCTGGCCACCAACAATCCCCACGAAGCCGAGATGATCGGTACCAAGGTGGAGGTGCACAAGCAGATTTTTGGTCAAGAGGGGTATTATATTTACTATGTCGGCAACGGCGAGGCCTTGATCGAAAACAAACACGAAGGCACCCAGAACAAGGTCCGCATGACCGATTTGACCGAGGTGATCCCGGGCAAGTTCGTCACCGCCATCAAAAATGCCAACCGGGATCCGGACGACTATCTTTATGGACAGTCCGGTGACTTTGGCGGTTATCTGGTGCTCAAGTCCGCCCGGCATGCGTGGAAAAGTACCCTGATGGCCATTCAGGCCGAAAAGTTCAATGTGGATCGCAAAACGGAAACCTTCCGCAATCGCAATCTCGAACTCTCCTGATTCATTGAGGCGGGTGGGATCATGGCTCCATGATCCCACTCCCTTTTATCACCGACCTGCCCCATTTGTCTCCTCCGGCGGGAAAATCATCATGAAAAACATGCGTTGCGTATCGGGTCGGCCCTGGGCTGTCCGGTTTGTTCTGGTGTTGTGGATGCTCTGCTGGGGCTGTCTGGCCTGGGCGACGGGGGAAGGTCAACCTTTGACCGCTTTCAGTCCCATCTGGAAGCAGACCGCGTTGACCCACGAGATCACGGAGAGCGTCATTGGACTGCTGAATCAGGAGATTGCCGCCATCGCGTCGAATGTGACCGATGACAGTCCCGAAGGGCGCCGCCGGAGCGCTTTGAAGGATCGGGTGATTCTCCTGCGGCAGTTGGGGGAGACCCTGGTGCGTCAACAGGAGATGGCCCAGACCAAACCGGAAAAAGGGCGCAGCGAAGCCGATCTGGACGCCAAAATTCGGGAGTGGGAGAAAAAAGCGCCGGCTCCGCCCCCGGTCAATCCCTCACAGGAGGTGTTCAAGCAGTTGGAGGAGAAACGGGCCGAACGGCTCAAGGGGGTCAAGGCGTTGCAGGATGCCCGGGACAGCCGACGGCAGATGCTGCAACGTATTCCGGAGATGATCCTTCAGGCCAAACAGACCCAGAAGACCGCCGAAGAGGAGCGGCGCAAGTTGCCTTCCATGGGAGGCAAGGCGGATGCGGCCAAGAGTGGACTGGTGGCCTTGAAGCTCGACAACGCGGAGTTGAGTCTGCAGGTGAGTCAAGCTCAGGTGGCGTTGTGGAATGCGGAGTTGGCTTACGAAAAGGAAAACGGAGTCCGTCTGGACAAGGAGTTGGAGCTGGCGCAACGGATTTTCGAGTGGGAGGAGCAGCAGGTCAAGCTGTATCAGGAGGCGTTGAGCCAGTTGCAGGCCCAGGCTTTGGAGGTGAAGACCGGTGACCTGGAACGCAAGGAGAAAGAGGCGGAACAGGCTCATACTCCCCAGGAGAAATTTCTGGCTCATTGGGAAATTCTGGTCGCCCAGACGCAAAAGAGCTACGTCGAGTGGCAGCAGTTGCGCACCGATGTGGCCACGGTGATCACCGGTCAGGAGTCCCGCATCAAGGAGGAGGAGACGGAACTGGGCAATCTGGGGGCGCTGGTCAAACGGCTCGGATCCCAGGGGGTGGCCGCCGAACTGCTCAAGTCCACCTTTCGGCTGATGGGGCAGCGGCGGCTGGAGCTGGAACAGGTGCTCACTCCGGCGTTGCGGGAGCGTCTGGTGCTGGCTCAGGCGCGGCGGGTGGAGATCGAAACCCGGTTGGTCAATCTGCGGGAGCAATGGCGCCTGGAGTTGTTCTCCCTGCCTATCGACGAGGCGCAGAACGGCAAACAGGGGCAGATGCACAAGGAGAAGGCCAGCCGTTTCTTTGACGCCTTCCGGCAGGGGTTGATGGATGAAAAGCGCATCCTGTTTGAAATCAATGTGGATGAGCGACGGCTGGAACTGTTGACCGCGGAGCGGGCCACTGTCCTGGACTCGTTGGAACGGTTCGTGTTGTCCAAGGTGTTTTGGATTCAGGATGCGGATCCCATCGGTTTGTCGTTGATCACCGGTGTGCTGGATGAATTGGGGGGGGCGGATCGGGAAAACAGCGTATTGCGTTGGATGGAGCGGCTTTTTTCCGTCGAGAGCGCAGCGCGGATCCAGGAGGCGATCTATCGACCCTTGGTACTGTTTTATGGAGCCTTGTTGCTGTTGGCGTTGTTGTTCGGAATTCCGCTGTCACGGCGTTGTGTGCGCAGCCTGTCAACTTGGCAAGAGTCCAGCGACGTGGACGCGGATGGGACGTTCTGGGTATGGCCGATCTTTGCCGTGTTGGCGGATGGGGCCTTGTGGTCGATCTACTGTCTGATCGGGGCGTTGGCCCTGGACGCGGCGGGTTTGCCGGAGGGGGTGGGCAAGGTATTGGCTCGGATTTTGACCCATCTGGCGTTGTTTTTCTTTTTGTGGCGTCTCAACCGGGGGGTATTCGGGGGCGATGGCATTGCCCGTCGTCAATTTCTCATGCCGAAAGATCTGGCCGCGACCCTGCACCAGGCCATGTGGATTTTGCTGGCCGCCTATCCCAGTCTGTTGATGCCCTGGATCATTTTTCGAGGCTCGCCATTTGATTTCCAGGCCATGCCCCGCTTGGGTTATACGGCCTATGAACTCACGGTGGCGGCGGTGCTGTATTACCTGATCCGGGACTCCTCTCCGTTGGTGCGTCACTCCTTTTGGGAAAGCAGTGACGCCGATGAGGGGGAAAAGCTGCCATCCAAACTGCAAGGTGGCTTGCTGGCCGACAACTGGCGGTTGATCAGTCGGGTGTTGTTGCTGGGCATCCTGGCTGTGGTGGGAATCGACGCCTTCGGGTACCGTTTTGGCGCCGCCACCATCACCCGCAATGGCTTGTTGACCCTGGTGACCTTGTTTGTGTTGATCGGCGGTTATCGGCTTTCGGTCTCCGTGGCGGCCCGTCTGGCCCGGGATCGCCATTGGGTGGTCTCCGTGGCCCCGGGGGAGGATGAACGGGAGAGCCAGGGGGAGTCGGCCTTGAGCATTCGCAAGTTCTTGCGACTGGTGTTCATCGTGGGCGGGGGATTGATGCTCGCCTCGTATTGGGGGGTCAACCGCCAGACCCTGGATGCCTTGAACGAATATACCCTGTTTGCCACCACCCTGGCGGATGGCAGTGTCGATGTGATCACCGTGGCGGACACGTTGCGTTTTGTGTTGACCCTGTTGATCTCGTTTTGGCTGGTGCATCACCTTCCCGGCATCTTCGAACTGTTTCTCTTCTCCCGTCTGCGGGTCGATCAAGGGGTGCGCTACGCCATCCTCACCATGAGCCGTTATATCGTGGTGTTGGTGGGCCTGCCCGCAGCCTTGTCGGCGTTGCATGTGGATGTGGGCAAAATCGCTTGGCTGGCAGCGGCCATCAGCGTGGGAATCGGTTTTGGCTTGCAGGAGATTGTCGCCAACTTTGTCAGCGGTATCATTTTGTTGCTGGAGCGTCCGGTGCGGGTCGGGGATCGCATCTCCGTAGGGGCGGTGATGGGAGAGGTACGACGCATCAACATTCGCGCCACACGGGTGCTGAACCAGGATTTGCAGGAAATTTTGATTCCCAACCGGGATCTGATCACCAAGGAGGTGATCAACTGGACTTTGAGTTCCAAAGAAGTGCGATTGGTGATCCCGGTGGGGGTGGCCTACGGCACCGATGTGGAACGGGTGCGCGCCATCCTGCTGGAGGTGGCGGCCCGGGATCCGTTGGTGTTGCGCACGCCGGCGCCCCGGGTGCTGTTCATGAATCACGGTCCCAGCGCCTTGGAGTTTCAACTGCGCATCTATCATGTGGATCCGGATATACGCGCCACCATGACCGATCGACTCAATACCGCCATCAATCGGGCCTTCCGCACCCACGGCATCCAGATTCCCTTCCCGCAGCAGGAGGTGCATATCCGCACCGGGGGGGAGATCCCGCCAGAAAAGGATGCGGCGTCACCGGGTGGTGGTTGAGCGACTGGGGAAGGGGGGGCAGCTTTTGGAGGCCTGGCCGCTGGTGCCGAAACGGTTGGCCAGTTCCTCCAGCACCTGTTCCACCGGAATCTCCAGATGGGCGAGCATCACCAGGGTGTGAAACCATAAATCGGCGGTTTCGTGGATGATCGCCGCGGGAAGGCGGTTTTTGGCGGCCAACAGGGTCTCCACCGCCTCTTCCCCCACCTTTTCCAGGATTTTGTCCAATCCTTTGGCGTGGAGTGCGGCGACATAGGAGGTGGCGGGGTCTGCCTGTTTGCGCGCCACCAGCAGCGGATACAGCCGCTGGAGAATGTCAGCGGCGTTGGGATCCGTGGTCATTTGGGGGCGTAGATCTGGCTGGGATCCAGTTCCGGAGCGGCGATGGCCTTCCAGGTGCCGGGGGAGGCCTCCAGAAAGAAACAACTGCGGCGACCGGTGTGACAGGCCACTCCCACCTGATCGATCAGCAGCAGCAACGTATCCTGATCACAATCGGTGCGGATGGCCTTGACCTTTTGCACATGACCGGAGGTCTCGCCCTTTTTCCAGAATTTCTGGCGGCTGCGGGACCAGTAGCAGGCCACGCCGGTGCGCAGGGTCTCGATCAGGGAGTCCCGGTTCATCCAGGCCATCATCAGCACTTCGCCGGTGTCGTATTGCTGGGCGATGGCGGGGATCAGACCCAGATTGTTGAATTTCAGTTCATCCAGATTGGGCAGGGGATTCATGGGGACTCCTTGGGCAGACGGACCTCCACACCCTGATCCCGGAGATAACGTTTGACCTCCGGAATGGTGTGTTGACGGAAATGGAAAATGGAAGCGGCCAGCACCGCATCCGCGTGGCCGGCGCGCAGGCCTTCGAGCATGTGCTGCATGGTGCCGACTCCCCCGGAGGCGATTACCGGAATGGTAACCGAGTCGGCGATGGTACGGGTGAGTTCCAGGTCGTAACCGTTCTTGGAGCCGTCTCGGTCCATGGATGTGAGCAGAATCTCGCCGGCTCCCAGCTCCTCCATGCGTTTGGCCCAGGCGATTGCGTCCAGTCCGGTGGGTTTGCGGCCTCCATGGGTGAAAATCTCCCAGCGGATCGGGCGGTCGGTTTCGTCCCGGGTCACGCATTTGGCGTCGATGGCTACCACGATGCATTGGGAACCGAACTGGTTGGCCGCCTCCCGCACGAACTCGGGACGAAAAACCGCCGCAGTGTTGATGCCCACCTTGTCGGCTCCGGCTTGCAGCAGGCGGCGGATGTCGTCGTTGACCCGCACGCCGCCTCCCACGGTCAGGGGGATGAAGACCTGTTCGGCGGTGCGTCGCACCACCTCCAGAATGGTGTCACGGTTTTCGTGGGAGGCGGTGATGTCCAGAAAGGTGAGTTCGTCCGCGCCTTCCGCGTCATAACGGCGGGCGGCTTCCACCGGATCGCCGGCGTCCCGGAGGTTTTCAAACTGAATTCCCTTGACCACCCGGCCTTCGCGGACATCCAGACAGGGAATGATGCGTTTGGCAAGCATGCGGCACCTTTACGCCTTTCACCATTAAAAACAAAGAGGGGGTCTGGGGGATTCATCCCCCAGGGTTTTGATTCTTTGGATTTCCAAGGGCTTCGTCCCTGGACCCCATTAATGAACGGCACGTCCCGTGATGGTCACGGTTGAACAGGATGTCACCCCGCCGTTTCCAGCCAGCGGACTGCGGCCTGGAAATCCAGCCGTCCATCGTAGATCGCCTTGCCGGTGATGATGCCGGCGATCCGGCCCCCATTGGCAAAGGGGCCCGCGTGGGCATGGGCGTTGTGGATGTCCTCCAGGCTCGACACCCCACCCGACAGGATGATCGGCAGGCTCACCGCCTCGGCCAGGGCGCGGGTGGCGGGAATGTTGGGGCCGGTCAGGGCGCCGTCTCTGGAGATGTCGGTGAAGATGATCTCCGCCACGCCCGCATCCTCGAAGCGGCGGGCCAGATCCAAGGCGGTGATGTCGGTGGTGGTGGACCATCCTTCCACGGCCACCCGGCCATCCCGGGCGTCGATGCCCACCGAGACCCGACCGGGATACAGGCGGCAGGCTTCTTTGACCAGTTGGGGATCGCGGCAGGCGATGGTGCCGAGGATCACGGTGTGAATGCCGGATTCCAGCCACAGGCGGATGGTCTCCAGCGTGCGGATGCCGCCGCCGAGTTGCACCGGAATGGTCAAGGCGGCCAGAATGGCGCTCACGGCTTTGGAATTGACCGGTTCTCCGACAAATGCGCCGTTGAGATCCACCACATGCAGCCGTTTGGCGCCCAGGGATTGCCAGTGGCCCGCCATGGCCCCGGGATCGTCGGAGTAGACTGTGGCCTGTTGCATCTCGCCTTGGAACAGGCGCACGCATTGACCGTTTTTCAAGTCGATGGCCGGGATGAGGATCATGGTCTAAGGTCTCCATTCTACAAAGTTTTTCAGCAGTCTCAGTCCGGCTTCCTGGCTTTTTTCCGGGTGGAACTGGGTGCCGAAGAGGTTGTCTTTGGCCACAGCCGCCGGAAAACGGATGCCATGGTCGCACCAAGCCGCGACCGTTTCCGGGTTGTCGGATTGGCCGTGGTAGGAGTGGACGAAATAGCAGTGGGTTGCGTCGGGGATGCCGTGCCACAGGGGGTGGGGCCGGGTGGGGCGAATGCGGTTCCAGCCCATGTGGGGGATTTTGAGCCGTTGGGTCGGGTTCTGGGGATCGGGCATCGCGTTGGAGAAGCGCACCACCTGACCGGGCAGCAGCGCGAGTCCGGGATGAACGCCGAATTCGTGACCTTCGGTATAAAGCAGTTGCATGCCCACGCAGATGCCTAAGAAGGGCTTGCCCGCCTGGATGTGCGCGAGGATCGGCGGGATGAGACCGGCGGATTCCAGGTTGCGGCGACAGTCCGCGAAGGCGCCCACCCCGGGCAGAACCAGATGATCGGCCTGCTGGAGATCTGCGGGTCTGCCGCTGACCGTGACCCGGCCTCCCGCAGCTTCGAGGGCTTTGGCCACGGAGCGCAGATTGCCGGAACCGTAATCGATGACCGTAATCATGGGTGTGCCATTGGAACGCGTCGTAAGGGGTTGGGGTGTCGGGGGTGAGGGACTCAGGCGCTGGTGCGTTGGATGTCGGCGCCCAGGGCGTGCAATTTTTCTTCGATGCGTTCGTATCCCCGGTCGATGTGGTAGACCCGGGAGATGACGGTGGAGCCTCGGGCGGCCAGTCCCGCCAGTACCAAAGAGGCGGAAGCCCGCAGGTCGGTGGCCATGACCGGCGCGCCCAACAGATGATCCACCCCGTGGACTTCGGCGATGTTGCCATGAATGCGGATGTCCGCTCCCAGGCGTTGCAATTCCGACACGTGCATGAAGCGGTTTTCAAAGACGGTTTCGGCGATCTGGCTGACCCCCTGGGCCAGACTGTCGAGCACCAGCATCTGGGCCTGGAGATCGGTGGGAAATCCGGGGTAGGGGCTGGTTTCCAGATTGACCGGCCTGATCGGATCCGGAGCGAGAATGCGAATGCGGTCCGGTTCCGGGATTTCCACGATGACGCCCGCATCCCGGAGTTTCTGGATCGGGGTTTCCAGGGTTTCCGGGTCTGCGTCGGTCAAGGTGATGTCGCCGTGGGTGACTGCCGCCGCCACCATGAATGTGGCGGTTTCGATGCGATCCGGGATGATGCGGTGCTGGGTGCCGTGGAGATCCTCCACCCCATCGATGATGATGGTGGAAGTGCCCGCACCCTGGATGCGCGCTCCCATTTTGTTTAAGAAAATGGCCAGATCCGACACTTCCGGCTCCCGTGCGGCGTTTTCTAAAATGGTGCGGCCATCCGCGAGGGCGGCGGCCATCATCAGGTTTTCGGTCCCGGTGACGGTGACCGGATCCAGATGGATGGTGGCCCCGTGCAGACGATTGGCCCGGGCGCGGATGTAGCCTTCGTCCAGGCTGATGTCCGCCCCCATCTTGCGCAGCCCTTCGATATGCAGATTGACCGGTCTGGACCCGATGGCGCAGCCACCGGGCAGGGAGATTTCCGCCATGCCGTGTCGGGCCACCAGGGGACCCATGACCAGAATGGAGGCGCGCATGGTGCGGACCAGATCGTAGGGGGCGCGGAAGTTGTTGACTCCGCTGTTGTTGATCTCCACACCGAGCCGTTCGTCCACGGTGATGGCCGAACCGTGCTGGCCCAGCAACTCCAGCATGGTGGTCACATCCTTGAGGTGGGGAATGTTCGACAGGTGGATGCGGTCGCCGGTGAGCAGGGTGGCGGCGAGGGCGGGCAGGGTGGCATTTTTGGCCCCACTGATGGGGATGGTCCCCCGCAGGGCATGACCGCCCCGAACGATAATTTTATCCATTGACACAGTCTACCGGTGTTGAACATGAGTGAACAAGTCATCGACGTGGATGATGATCCGTCGTGATGGCTTTCGTCTGGTTCCTTGATGGTTTTCGAGTATAGCACCCTGTGGCGTGGGTTGCCATTGCCGACGGTGTTTTCCGACGGATTCGGAACGGTATAATTTTGTGATCCCGGGGAAAAATCCGTTGACGCATGGGGAGTGTGATGCCAAACTCACTGATAGTTCAATAGATTTCTCATGTTTGAACCTGGGGGCAAAGGGAACATGATCGTCAAGGCCGAATCCGACGACACTGTGAACGCGGCCAATTTCGTCGCGGTGCGGTCGTACATCCTCAATGCGATTGAAAAGGGCCGGATGCCGTTTTCCGGCTGGCCATTGGAGAATTTTCACGCCATTCCCGACGTTCCGGATGCGGAAGGCAAGGCCGTGGCCCTGCTCGGGGCGTGGCTGGATCGCCACATGAATCCGAAACTCCGCGCCATGATGTTCGGGGACCTGCGGGAGATCCAGTTCGAGGCGGCCAAACGTTCCGCCGAGGTGATCCTCTCCCAAGAGACCCGCAACGCCTTGAAACAGTATCGGGATCGGGTGTTCGGCGAAGGTCAGGGGTCCATGGAGCTGGCGGTCAAGCAGTTGCTGGAAATGGCGGGACGCACACTGCCCCGGGATGCCCATCAACTGTTGGAGACCTATCGGCAACGCAAGGGACTCAGAAGTCCCGCCGAGGCGGTGCGGGCGTTGGTGGATTTGGCCGAACGTCCTCCGGTATCGGCTCCGGTGGCTCCGGTTTTGTCGGTGACTCCGGTGGCTCCGGTGTCGTCGGTCTTGATTCCGATCGGCAAACCGAGGCCATCCGGGGAGCGTGCTTTGCATCGGGAGGTCAAGGCGTTGCTGGAGGATTGGAAAAAAGGGCAAACTGTCTTGAATCATTCGGGAGGTGAGGCATGAAGCGGGTATTGATTCCCATAGCGCAAGGGTGCGAGGAGTTGGAGGCTGTCACCCTGATCGACTTGTTGCGTCGCGCCGGAGTGGAGGTGGTGACCGCCGGTTTGGGAGTGGCCGGACCGGTGACTTGCAGTCGTGGCACGGTGCTGGTACCGGACACCACCCTGGAGGCGGTGCGAGATGAGGCGTTCGACATGGTGGTGTTGCCCGGCGGTCTGCCCGGAACCACCCATCTGGACGAAGATCCCCGGATTCGGACGCTGTTGCAGCGTATGGACCGGGAAGAAAAAATGGTCGCCGCCATCTGTGCCGCCCCGATGGTGTTGGCCAACGCGGGTCTTTTGGCCGGGAAAAAGGCCACCAGTTATCCGGAGTGCATCCCGGAAGCGCATCTGTCCACCCTGGAGTATCGGGAGGAGGCGGTGGTGCGGGATGGTCGGGTGATCACCTCCCGTGGTCCCGGGACCGCCATGGATTTTGCCCTGGCGTTGATCGAGGTGTTGACCACACCCGCGATCCGTCAACAGGTGGCGGCGGATTTGCTGTATCCGTAAAGATGGTGTGTGAGGGAAGGCGGAAGGACGCTGGTGTGGGGGAGGCTGGCGTCCTTTTTTTATGATTTAATATTATTTTTTGTTTTGTATTATAGTCTAATATGGTGCGTGAGTGAGGTTTGTTTTGTAGCTTGAGCTGTCAGAGGATTGGTTGATTTTGATTATGTTAAAATCCAACAACGAGCCCCCGTCTTTGATGGGGGCTCGTTGTTTTTGTAGTATTATAAGTACGATGTTTTATATTGTTTTATTAATTTTTATATAAATTTCATCTCCTAATGATGCTCTGAAAGGTTCTTTTGCTAAGAGTTTTTTATTGATTCTCCCTGCGCAAGAAAAATCTCTTGGGGTGAATTCGTTGGATGGTTCGTTGGGTGGCAATAAACCCATACTTTGGTATGCTTCCGCGACCAGTTCACTGCAAAAAACTGAGGAAAGATCTTCCTTATTTGTGCTTCCTGGCAAAACATCGATCAAGGATTTGATCAGTTCGAGTTTGTGTTTTTCATAGGGTCTGTCGCGCAATTGCTGTCTGATTTCCCATAGTTTTTTTTCCATTCCTCTTGTGATTCCGTCGCCTGTCGTCTCTTCCTCCTCAATTTTGATTCCTTTCGGAATTGCGAGAGATCTGTAAGCGATTTCTCCATCGTAACGTTTGATTCTTTCGCTTAGTGAGACAATTTGCACCCCCATTTTTTCTTTTCCATCAGAGGCGTCTTTGATGTTGGAGAGTGTGGTTGATTCCCATGAGAAAAGCCCTATATCGTTTTTGATGACCATGCCTACATGGGACCATTTGGACCATTCGCCCAATCGGATCATCCAACTGGTCGGCCCTCGACCCGAAAAAAGTAGAATGTCTCCTGTTTTGAGATTGTTGCGGTGTTTTAAGTATTCGTCCATATATTGTTCATCCTTTTAGTTTGCGTTGGTGGGAGGAAAATTTGTGTGAGTTTTTAATCTGAATTTCTAGGTGATATGCTATTTAATTATTTATTGTAGATCTGTAGATCGATAATATTGTTCTAAGGCGTGTTCTGCAGGAGGGTGGTAGTTGGTTTTAAGTTGATTCTAAGTTTATTTTATTCCTGATTTTGAATCGGATATGCCAATCAAGGATTTCTATTTTGAAAATCTTCGCTATATTTGAATTTATTTTGATACTCGCACAAGGAAATAATAAGTCAAGGTATTTTTTGTGGTTTATTTTTTTATATCTATTAATATTGTAAATATGAAATTAATTATCAATTGTCTTGCAATTTTTGTCTGTTTGATTATTATTATTTAAGTATAGTATAATCTTGATGGCTTTTGATGCATTCTATGCCATTTCGACCCAATTGAAGGATCTTCAGGAGATGGTGTGCGAGTCGTGCAACAAACACGACAAGTAGATCATCCGGTCCGGTCCGCGCCATCCAGTCCGCTGGCCATCAACGCCACCTCCAGGGCCAGCAGGCCATGGGCGAGGGTGACTTTGGGGGGGCGGTGGGTCTGAATGGCCTGGATGAAATCCTCCAGTTGGCATTGCATCGGGTCCGGGAGTACCGGGGGCCAGATCCGCTCGCCGAGCAGGCGACGGGCGATCTTCTCCCGGAGGTTTTGGGGGGGTGGGGGACCGACCAGGTGGGCGTAGTCAAAGGTGCCGGTGGCATGGTGGATGCGCAACTCGTCCGGACGTTTTTGCGCGACAAACGTGCCGGCGGCCACCAGCAGCGTGGCGTTGTTTGGATAGGCGATCAACGCCGCGCTGGTATCCGCGCAGCGCAAGAAGTCCCGACTGCTCAGAGAACGGGCCTCGATGCGCAACGGGGCGCCAAAAAACCAGTTCATCGCGTCCAGCCAGTGGATCCCCTGATTGACCAGTACCGCTCCGTCTCGCCCCCGCCAGCCTGATCCTTGCAGATAATATTCCCGGTTCCGGGGCCACAACAGGGTCAATTGGGCCAGCTTCGGGGAGGCGGGATCCAGAGTGTCGAGCTGTTGTTTGATCGTTTCCAGAATCGGATTGAAGCGGTACGGGGAGATGACGCCGATGGGCACGGGCGACCCTTGGGCGCGGGCGGCGAATTGTCGGCATTCCGCCACCTCCACCCCCAGCGGTTTTTCGATCAGCATGGGTTTGTTGAACGCCAACGCCTGGGTGGCCAGCCCGATATGCCGCGCCGGTTCCGTCAGGATCAGCACCCCATCCACTTCCGCATCGTTCAACACCGCTTCGACCGTGGGGGCGACCCGGGGAATGCCATGGGTCCGGGCAAAGGCGGCAGTCCGCTCCGGGCTGCTTCCCCAGGCGGCAACCACCGTCACGCCGGGCATGGCGCGGATGGTTGTGGCATAGCGGTGGGCAATGCCCGAAATGCCCAGAATGGCCAGTTGCGCGGTCATGGGGGAGGGTTCATTCGATGGGATGGCATGAGCGCGATTGCCCGATCCATCTGGAGGATCACCCCAGGGCGATGCGGATCCCGATGAATTGTTTTCCTTTTGTGGAAGGGTTCAGGCACCCAGGCGATTGGCGCCGCGCGCATTCCGGGAAGAGGCGATCATGGCCTGCCAACTCAAGGGGAGTCCGTCGGCTGTCTGCCTTGGTCCTTCCAATCCCGAAAGGCATTTCCATTCCATCATTTCTTCATATTCCGGCTCCATGTCACCGAACCATTCGCGTCGGGGGGGAATTCGGATGGTCATGTATTGTCCCATGGTGTGTGGTTCCTTATAATCGTCAACGATCCGTGAGTGTGTTGTTCCGTCTCGCTGACAAAATTCAATGATCATGCCAGATCAACCCAAGACCGGGAGATTCTTCATGGCCGTCGGCCCCTTGCAGCCCCCCTCTTCCCTGCCGCCTTTGGCTGGATTTCGTTTGGCCACCGTGGCTTGCGGCATCAAAAACGGCAAACGTGAGCGCGATGATTTGTTGCTGGTGGCCATGGACCCGGAAACGACCGTGGCCGGTGTGTTCACCCGCAACCGGGTGCATGCCGCGCCGGTGGCCCTGTGTCGGCAACGACTGACGTCAGGAGTGGCCCGGGGACTGGTGGTCAATTCGGGCAATGCCAATGCGGTCACCGGTCCGGGAGGCTTGCACGACGCCCTGGAAGTCACCGGAGAGGTGGCCCGGTTGCTGGATGTGCCTGCGGAAACGGTGTTTGTCGCCTCCACTGGCGTGATCGGCGTGCCCTTGCCTTTGGAGCGGATGCTGGAGGCCTTGCCGACGCTTTGGAATGGCCTGGGGTGCGAAGGGTGGTTGCAGGCCGCCCGGGCCATCATGACCACCGATACCTTTCCCAAACTGGCAACCCGTTCCTGTGTGATCAACGGGCAGCAGGTCACCTTGATCGGCATGGCCAAGGGAGCGGGCATGATCCGTCCCGACATGGCTACCATGTTGGCTTTTTTGTTCACGGATGCGGATGTGACCTCGACCGCTTTGCAAATCCTGCTGGAGCGGGCCGTGGAGACCAGTTTCAACGCCATTTCCGTAGACGGGGATCAATCCACCAACGATACGGCTTTATTGTTCGCTTCTGGACGCTCGGATCACGGGAGCCTGGACGATCCGGACAGCCCGGAGGCCACACCTTTGGCCCACAGCCTGGAGTCCTTGTGCCAGGAGTTGGCCCAGGGGATCGTGCGGGACGGGGAGGGGGCCAGCAAGTTTGTGACCATCACCGTTTCCGGCGCGGTCAGCGACCCGGAGGCGAAACAGGCCGCCATGGCCATTGCCAACAGTCCCCTGGTCAAGACCGCCTTGGCGGGTAGCGATCCCAACTGGGGCCGGATTCTGGCGGCGGTGGGGGCGGCGGGGGTCTCTTTGCAGCCGGAGTCCTTGTCGTTGTGGTTGGGGGATGTGCTGGTGCTGGAACGGGGACAGTTGGCCGAAGGGTATACCGAAGGCAAAGGGGCCGCCGTGATGGCCCGTCCGGAGATCGTCATTCGGCTGGATCTGGCGGTGGGCGCCGGAGCGCGCACGGTCTGGACCTGTGACCTGACCCACGATTACATCACGATCAATGCGGATTATCGCACGTGACCCCAACCCCGTCGCTGCCCTGGTCCGAGATTCGGGTGGTGCTGCTCGACATGGACGGCACCCTGTTGGATCTGCATTTCGACGATGTGTTTTTTCGTCGCACCGTGCCGGAGGCCTATGCCCGGAAACACGGGATGCGGTTCGAGGAGGCCAGGGAGCGGGTGTTAAAGGCCTATCAGGAACATCAGGGCACGTTGGCCTGGTATGACCTGCACCACTGGTCCGAGCGGTTGGGGTTGGACATTCCGCTTTTGAAAGAGGATGTGGCCCATTTGATCGCGGTGCATCCCCATGTGTTGCCTTTTTTGGAACGGGTGGGGGCCAGTGGGCGTCCGATTCATCTGGTCACCAATGCCCATCCGCTTTCGTTGGACCTGAAACTGGCCCGTACCCCCATCGGGGCCTATCTGACTTCGACCATCACCAGTCACGAGGTGGGTTGGGCCAAGGAGCAGGCCCCTTTCTGGCCGGCTTTGGCCCGGCGTCTGGATTTTGATCCGGCCAGCACTTTGCTGGTGGACGATGCGGAGTCCGTATTGACCGCCGCCAGCGCATTCGGCATCGCCCATCTGCGTCAGGTGCGTCATCCCAACTCCGCGGCACCTCCCCATGCGGCGGGACGGTTTGTCTCCGTGTTGGATTTCAGGGAACTGGGACTCCCGGATGCCCCGTGGACAGAAGGGGAGGTGTCATGAGCGGATCGGTGCCTGCAGGGTGGTTGCGACAGCATCTGCTCACGATTCTGATCGCCGGGTTGGGGGTGGGGGCCACCTTTTTTTCCTGGTGGCTTTCGCATCAGCCGGTCCATGAGAGTGGCAGTTGGCGTTGGATCCTGCTGGTCGGCGGCGTGGCTTTCACCACGCTGCTGGTGACCATGCACGCCCGTTTGCAAAAGGATATGCGGCGGCAGCTCAAGGCCAAGCAGGAGTTGACCGCCGCCAACCGGGCTTTGACCCTTTTGGAACAGTGTCACAAACTGGTCAACCAGGAAAAAAGCGATGTGGTGATCCTGGCCCGGGCCTGTACGCTGCTGGTGGAGGTGGGGGGATACCGGTTCGCCTGGTGCGGCTTCGTGGAATCGGATCCGGAACGCACCATCACCCCGGTGGCCCATTCCCGGCTCGATTCGGAACGGATGCGGGATTTCCGGCAGACCTGGCTGGAATCCGGCAACATTCAGGAACCGGCCCGTACCGCCATTCGCAACCGGGCACCCACCCCCATGCACGACATTCTGCTCTCCCAGTCCACCGGGATGTGGCAGCGACAGGCCATGCGTTATGGTTACGCCTCGGCGGTGGCGTTGCCGTTGCTGGATCGGGAGAGCCTGTTCGGGGTGTTGAGCGTCTACGCCCATACCCCCCGGGCCTTCAGCGCCGTGGAGGTGGAACTGCTCACCGAGTTGGCCAATACTTTGGCGTTCGGGGTGCTGGCGGTACGGGAGTCCAAGCGGCGCAAAAAGGCGGAAAAGGAGCTGGCCCATCACCGTCAGATCCTGGAAGAGCAGGTCGCCAAACGCACCCGGGTGTTGAACACCGTGGCCGCCATTGCCCAGCGGTTGTTGTTTCACGGGGGGTGGCGACAGAACATCGACGCGGTGTTGATGGATCTGGGGGTGGCGGCCAATGTCAGCCGGGCCTACATCCTCAAGGCCAGCGTGGAAGACAACGGTGGACTGTTGATCACCCTGATCCACGAGTGGACCGCCCACGGCATCCAGGCTCAAAAAGAGGATGGACGATTCCACGAGTGTCCCCTGGACCGGTTCGGACTCTCCCGCTGGAAGGAGCGGTTTGTCGGTGGCGAGTATTTGTTTGGCCGCACCCGGGACTTTCCGGAGGAGGAGCGGGCCTTTTTGTCCGAACGGGGCATCCTGTCCATCGCCGTGATGCCGATTCTGGTCCACGATACCTTTTGGGGCTTGCTGGGCTTCGAGGATTGCCGCCGGGAACGGACCTGGAGTTCCGGCGAGATCGACGCTATGCAACTGGCCGCCAACACCCTGGATGCCGCCATCCGCAAGGATCGGCTGCTGGAGGAGAAACGGGCCGACGAGGCGTTGATTCTCAAGCTTTCCACGGCGGTGGAGCAAAGTCCCAACATCGTCTTGATCACCGATGCCTCGGGTCGCATCGAGTACGTCAATCAAAAATTCACCCAGCTCACCGGCTACGGCCCGGAGGAGACCCTGGGAACCACGCCGCTGATTCTACAGGCGCAGGCCAAGTCTGGCAGCGACTACGACCGCATGTGGGAGATGTTGCGTTCCGGGCAGGCGTGGCGGGAGGAGTTCCAGAGCGTGCGCAAGGACGGCAGCCTTTATTGGACCCATGCCTCCCTTTCGCCTCTGGTCAATGCCGAGGGGCATGTCACCCATTTTGTCTGCATCCAGGAAGATGTCACCCATCGCAAGATTTCGGAGTTGCAACTGCGGGAGACCTTTGAAAAATTGACCCGCAGCGAAAATCGCTTGCAGGCCATTCTCGACAATATGCCGAGTCTGGTTTTTCTCAAGGATTATTCCGGGCGTTATGTACTGGTCAACCGTCCCTTCTCCGAGACTTTTCAGCTCGACCCCGCCGCGATCATCGGGTGCCGGGACGATGAGCTTTTTCCGGAGGAGATCGCCCAGGGATTCATCGAGTCGGATCGCACCGTGTTGCAACGGGGAGTGGCGGCGGATGTGGACATGATCATCCCCATCGGATCCGACAGGCGGATTTTTCATACCATCCGTTTTCCCGTGGTGGTCGATGACAGTGGTTTCTTGTCCATTTGCGGCATCGCCACGGACATCACCGATCGGCGCATCGCCCAGGCGCGGCTGTTGCGCTCCAAACAGGCCCAGGACATCCTCAACGGGTTGCTGTTCGCCGCCATGGATCAGTCCCTGTTTTTGTGGGAGTTCATCCGCGACGCCTTGGGGCGGATTCTTTCCGCGCCCTGGTTCGTGCCGGATGGCCGGGGAGCGATTCATCTCTTTGGCGCCGGGGAGGGCGGGGGGGATGTGGTCTGTCAGATCGGTTTGAGCGACTCGGGCAGCGCCGAGCGGGCCGGCAAGGCGTTGCTGGAAACCGCCTGGGGGGTGCAGACCCCCGGAATCGTCTTCATCGACGCCGGCAGTTGGCCCGGAGGGATCATTCCCGGTCTGCCGGAGGGGGCATGGAGCTATTATTCCGCGCCGTTGTCCCCGGGTGGACAGGTCAAGGGGGTGATTCAAATTTTTCTGCCCTCCACCCATGTGCGGGGCCGGGATGAGGAGGATTTCCTTTCCACGGTGCGCAACACCCTGGCGGGCATCGTGGAAAAGAAAATTCTTGACCGTCAACTGATCCTCGCCAAGGAGAAGGCCGAATCCGCCAGCCATGCCAAAAGCACCTTCCTGGCCAACATGAGCCACGAGGTGCGCACACCCATGAACGGGGTGATCGGCATGTTGACCCTGCTGGGCAAGACCCGCATGAATCCCATGCAGCGGCAATATCTGGCGGTGGCCACCCAGTCCGCGGAACTGCAATTGAGCGTGCTCAACGACATTCTCGACTTCTCGAAGATCGAGGCGGGCAAACTGGTTTTGGAACAGATCCCCTTCGATCCCCGGGATGTGGTGGACAGCATCGGCACCATGCTCTCCGGCGCGGCCTATGGCAAAGGGTTGGAGCTGGCGATTCATGTCTCCTGGCGGCTGCATCCGGAGTTGATCGGCGATGCGGTGCGCTTGCGTCAGGTGTTGATCAATCTGGCGGGCAATGCCATCAAGTTTACCCAGAACGGCGAAGTGACCATCCGGGCGGATCTGGTGGAGGATGGTCCGACTGCGGTGCGCATCCGGTTTCATGTGATCGACACGGGCATTGGCATTGCCTCCCAGGCCCGGGAGAAGCTGTTTCAGCCTTTTGTTCAGGCCGATGATTCCACCACCCGGCGTTTTGGCGGAACCGGCCTGGGACTGGTCATCGCCCGGCAGATTGTCGAGGCCATGGGAGGGATGATTGGACTGGCCAGTCAACCGGGGGCCGGTTCGATCTTCTGGTTTGAAGTCGAGTTCGGCAAGCTGCCCGGGTCCCGGCCTGCCGAAAAGCCGGATCTGGGCCCTGTGCGGGTGTTGCTGGTGGAAGACAATGAGACCCATCGGACCATCCTGGAGAATTATCTGCATGTGTGGGGGGTGCGGTGTCGCAGCGTGGTGAGTGGCAGGGAGGCGTTGGCCCTGTTGCGGGAGACGGCCCGGAATCCGGATGAGGCGTTCGACGTGGTGGTGTTGGATTTGCGCCTGACCGGGGTGGATGGGCTGGATGTGGCCCGCATGATCCACGCGGACCAAACCCTTCCGCCCCTCAAGGTGATGCTGTTGAGCAGCGGCATTCATCTGGAAGAGTCGGTGTTGAACGAGGCGGGGGTGGGGGCGTTCATCATGAAACCGGTTGGCCCCAAGCGTTTGGCTCGTGCCCTGGAGGTGCTGATCCATCCGGCTGGACAAGGGGAGGCGGAGAGCGGAGGAGGCTCGGTGACCCGCACGGCGACCGCCTTTGTGGGCAAGGTATTGCTGGTGGAAGATACCTTTGTCAATCAGCAGGTGGCGGCCAGCATGCTCAAGCAGATGGGGCTGGAGGTGGAGATCGCCAGGGATGGGGAGGAGGGGGTGGCCAAGGCGTTCGCCGGGAGGCCGGATGTGATCCTGATGGACATGCAGATGCCGAACATGGATGGATTGGAGGCGACCCGTCGCATCCGGGAGTGGGAGGGATTGCGGGGACATGGGGAGCCGGTGCCCATTCTGGCCATGACCGCCAACGCCTTGAGCGGAGACCGGGAGCGTTGCCTGGAGGCGGGGATGAACGATTATCTGGCCAAGCCGGTGCTGTGGGATGCCCTGGCCAGCAAGTTGTCCCAGTGGTTGCCGATCCACGAACGGGAGATGGTGCCCCCTTCACCGGTGGCCCGGGAGATTCCCGATGAGGGCAAGGCGCTGTTTCTGGATTCGGTCTGTCTGGAACGTTTCTGGAACGCCATGAAGGCGGTGCCTGGGACTTTTTCTTTGGTGATCGAGGAGTATCTGTCCAGCGCCCCCAATCTGTTGCAGGCCATCGAGCGGGGCGGGACCAACGGGGAGTCGGAAGTGGTGCGGTCGGCGGCCCATGCGTTGAAATCCAACAGCGCCACCGTGGGGGCCATGGCTTTGTCGGAATTGTGCGCGGTGATCGAAAAGGCGGCGCGGGAACGGGATACCCTGCCGGCGGTGCGGTTGCATCCGGCGGCGGTGGCTGCGTTTCAGGCGGCGCAGCCGGGGTTGCAGGAGGCGTTGGAAAGGGAGTCGATCATCGGCCAGGGGGGATGACTGGGGAACATCCGGAAATCGGGGTGGCGCATCCGGGTGGCGCGGGCCGTTCCGATTTCCGGAGGGTGTTGGGGCGCGGTCTAGCGTGGATAAAGACAGCCGGCGGGCTGGGCAACCGGAACCGCGTAGGTGACGGTGGTGGCCGGAACGGTGTAGGCGACTGGAACGGTATAGGCCACGGGCGCGGAATAGCTCACGGTGACCGGGGTGACGATGGCCAGGGTGGAGGGGGCCGCGTAGGCCACCGGGTAGGCGGTCGCATAGACGGGATAAGCGTGGCGGGGAGCGGTATGGGCATGATGCTCGACGCTGGATCCCACCAGCAGGCCAGTGATGCCGGCGCCGATGATGGCGGCTGCGGTGGCGCCACCGTCCGCCTGGGCTGGGGTCGGGGTGCCGACGGCCAGGACGGCGGCCAGGGCGGCGGTCGTGGCGAGGGAACGGAGGCCGAATGGGGTCTGGATGGTCTGCATGAAACGCTCCTTGGATCTGGGGTGTTCAGGCGCTCGTTTTCAACCGGGGCCTGTTTCGTGACGGGTTGAACATTAATGGTACGGATCGAAAAAGACGGATCTTAACGGAAATCGTGGGGCCGGATAGGCCCCGGATCGTGTATCGTTGTTCGATGAATTATCGCATCGTTGATGCCGGATGCCAAGGCGTGATTTTGGGTTGGATGGGCGTTGGTTGCGGGATTTTCGTGGATTGGCGGGTTGTTTGGGGGGAGAATCCGGATCCCCGCGTTTTTTTGGGGAGCGTGCGGGGATCCGGGGGGGGGATGATCAGGCTTGCTGGGAGGCCAGATGGTTCAGCCCCTCTTGGAGCCGGAGCAGGCTTTGGTCCCGGCCCAGCATCCACAAGGTTTCCAGGATCCCCGGTGAAGCACCGGAGCCGGTGAGCACCACCCGCAGGGGTTGGGCCAGTTGCCCCATGGAGAGGTTGAAGGTGGTCAGAGTGGCCTGGAAGGCGCTCTCCAGGGCGGCGGTGGTCCACTCCGGCAGGGCTGCCAGGGCGGAGGCCAAAGCCGCCAGGGGGTCGCGCATGGCAACGGTCAGATGTTTGCGGGCCGCTTTTTCTTCGTAGGGCTGCACCGAGTCGATGAACAGGAAACGGCATTTCTGCGCCATTTCCACCATGGTGGCGGCCCGGGCCTGGAACTCCGGCAGGATGGTTGCCAGTTTTTCGGCGGGGGGTGGGGGGTCGATGCCGAGTCGGGCCAGTTGATAGGCCAGTTCCGGCAGGAGCTGTTCCGGGGTGGCGGCGCGGATGTGGTGACCGTTGATCCACAACAGCTTGGCCCGGTCGAAGATGGCTGCGGAACGGCCCAGGGAACCGATGTCGAAGAGCTGTTCGAGTTCGGTTGGGGTGAAGATCTCCTGTTCCCCGTGGGACCAGCCCAGGCGGGCCAGATAGTTGTTGAGAGCCGACGGGAGAAAGCCCTCCTCCCGGTATTGCAGCACCGAAACCGCTCCGTGGCGTTTGGAGAGCTTGGCCCCGTCGGAACCGTGCAGCAGGGGCATGTGGGCGTAGGCGGGAATCTCCCAGCCCAGCGCCTTGAACACATGAATCTGGCGCGGAGTGTTGCTGATGTGGTCTTCGCCGCGGATCACCAGGGTGATGCCCATGTCATGGTCATCCACCGCCACCGCCAGGTTGTAGGTGGGAGAGCCGTCGGAGCGCACCAGGATCAGGTCGTCGAGTTCGCCGTTGGCGATGCGGATCGGTCCCTGGATGTGATCCTCCCAGAGGGTTTCGCCCTCCCGGGGGGTCTTGAAACGGATCACGTGGGGGCGTTGCGGATCCGCCGGGAGGTTGAGTTCCCGGCACAGACCGTCGTAACGGGGTTTGTCTCCGGTTTCCCGCTGGCGTTCCCGCAGGGCGTCGAGCCGCTCTTTGGAGCAGGTGCAGACATAGGCGTGACCCGCCTGAAGCAGTTCCTGCACCACATCCAGATATCGGCGGGTGTGATGGGATTGAAAATAGGGGCCTTCGTCCGGCGACAGTCCCAGCCAGCGGAGTCCTTCCAGGATCACCTCCACCGCCTCTTGGGTGGAACGTTCCGTATCCGTGTCTTCGATGCGCAAGACGAAGGTACCCTGGTGGCGACGGGTGTGAAGATGGCAAAACAGCGCGGTGCGGGCGCCACCGATATGGAGGAATCCGGTGGGTGAAGGGGCGAAACGGGTGCGCAGCGTCATGGTGGGCATCTTTGGTGGTCCTGGTGTCCCGAAGGACACGGAAGCGGGGAATTCCCCGGTGAATGGGTTTGGCTGCTTTCTATTTTTTTTCAAGAAACGGATTTTGTCCAGACTGGCGTTGGAGGGGGGTCTTGGGTAAGATTCGTGGTTCTCAAAGGGTGCGTTACCCCATCAACCTTGCAAGGAGCCGTACCGTGGGTTCACCGAAAGACCTCAACCAACCTGAAATTTATGTCAGCGCCCTGGTTCGGGCTGCGCAATTGAACAATGTCGATGCGCTGACCCGCTGGCTGGCCGATGACGAGCAGGCCGAGGCCGGTCCATTTTACAAGTGGTTCCGGTATTTCGCCGAGCGCCTGATGGCCATGGCGCCGAGTCCCGAACACGGTTTCGCGGCCCGACCCATCCGTCCCGTGGCCCCGCCCAAGATCGGTCGCAACGATATCTGTCCTTGCGGCTCGGGCAAGAAGTTCAAACAGTGTCATCTGGAGTCCGAGCAATCCGTGGCCTGGAAGATCGGTTCTCCCACGCCGATGATGCGGGCCATGGCCGCCTCCCAGATCATTCAGGGGTTGTCGCTGGATGTGCTCGACGAGGTGCCTTTGGACAAATGTGCGCCCCTGGTGCTGGCGGAAATGGCAGCAGCCTATCAGAAAGAAGGGGAGTTGGATACCGCTTTGACGCTGCTCAAGCGCATGCTGGACGGGGACCGGGAAGATCCCTTCCTGTTGATCGACTACTGGATCGCCCGTTACGCCGAATGGCTGGTGGATGCGGGCTTGCAGGACGAAGGGGAACGGTTCCTGATCGACGAATACAAGAATCTGCGCAAGATCGAAGCTTGGCAGGTGGCCCAGAAGCTGGCGGCCTTCTACATCGACCAGGGCAACCTGGAAGGGGCGGAGAGCTGGGTGGATATCGCCATGGAGGGCAGACCGGACAATCCATTCAATCACTATCTGCGGGGTTTGTTGCGCCATGGCAGCGAGCAGTGGGACGAGGCAGCAGCCTCTTACGAGCGTGCCCAGGAGTTGAGCGCCGGTTTCCGGGAGCAGGAGCAGGCCTACATGGCGGAACTGGTGGCCGAATCCCTGGAGCGCGCCCGCAACCGTCAGCCGTTGATGGAAGAGGACGGGGAGGATGAGGAGGGCGAGGCGATGGAACAGCCGCCGTTGACGGGTCCGGACGGGGAGGATCGCTGATGGAGCGCAGTCATTATTGCAACGACGTGCGTGAGACCCTGGTGGGTCAGCGGGTGGTGCTGTGCGGTTGGGTGAACCGGCGTCGGGATCACGGGGGGGTGATTTTTGTCGATCTGCGGGACCGGACCGGTCTGGTGCAGGTGGTGTTCAGCCCCGATGAACACAGCACGGTCCACAGCGAAGCCCATCAGTTGCGCAGCGAGTATGTGGTGCATCTTTCCGGGGAGGTGGCCCGTCGTCCCGCCGAGACCGAAAACACCAAACTGCCCACCGGTTTGATCGAGGTACGGGTGGATCGGTTGACCATTCTCAACGCCTCCCAGCCTTTGCCGTTCCAACTCGACGAGGAGGTGGGGGAAGGGGTGCGTCTGACCCATCGTTTTCTGGATCTGCGCCGTCCGATGATGCAGCGCAACCTGATGACCCGTCACCGGGCCATGCAGTCCATGCGGCGCACCCTGGACGAGTGCGGATTCCTGGAACTCGAAACCCCCATGCTCACCCGCAGCACCCCCGAAGGTGCCCGGGACTATCTGGTGCCTTCCCGGGTCAATCCTGGGGAGTTCTATGCCCTGCCCCAGTCTCCCCAGTTGTTCAAGCAGTTGTTGATGATCTCCGGGTTTGACCGCTATTTCCAGATCACCCGCTGTTTCCGGGATGAGGATCTGCGGGCCGACCGGCAGCCGGAGTTCACCCAGGTGGATCTGGAGATGAGCTTTGTGGATTCGGATCAGGTGATCGGTCTGGTGGAAGGGTTGGTGGCGCGGCTGTTTCAGGAGGTGCTGGGGGTGACCCTGCCCGCTCCGTTCCCCCGCATGACCTATGACGAAGCCATGGCCCGTTATGGTCTGGACGCCCCGGATACCCGCATCCGCATGGAGTTGACCGATCTGACCCCGTTGCTGCGGGAGACCCAGTTCAAGGTGTTCGCCCAGGTGGCCCAGATGACCGGTTTGCGGGGCCAGCAGGGGGCCATCAAGGTGTTGCGGGTGCCCGGCGGGGCCTCCATGACCCGCAAGGAGATCGATACCTATACGGAATTCGTCTCCATCTACGGGGCTAAGGGGTTGGCCTATATCAAGATCAACGGTCCCTGGCAGGAGGGGGGATGGCAATCTCCCATCGTCAAGTTTTTCTCCGAAGCCGAATTGGCCGCCATCGCCGCCGCCACCGGAGTGCAGACGGGGGATCTGCTTTTCTTTGGCGCCGACCGGCTCAAGGTGGTCAACGAGGCGTTGGGGCGTCTGCGGGTCAAGGTGGGGCGGGAACTGAACCTGATGGACGAGATTCCGTTTTCCTTCGCCTGGGTCACGGAGTTTCCCTTGCTGGAGTGGGACGAGGAGGCCAAACGGTTTTCGGCGGTGCATCATCCCTTCACCGCCCCCATGGTGGAGGATTTCGCCAACCTGGAAGGCCAGGGGGGCGCGGGAGTGGACACGGTTCGTTCCCAGGCTTATGACCTGGTGCTCAACGGCAGCGAAGTGGGGGGGGGATCGATCCGTATCCACGACCCGGCCATGCAGCGGCGCATGCTGGAACTGCTGAACATCGGTCCGGAAGAAGCCGAGGAGAAGTTCGGATTCCTGTTGCGCGCCTTAGAGTTCGGCGCGCCGCCCCACGGTGGATTGGCCCTGGGCATGGATCGTTTGCTGGCCATGATGGTGGGAGCCGACTCCATCCGGGATGTGATCGCCTTCCCCAAAACCCAGAAGGCCGCCTGTCCGTTGACACAGGCCCCCTCGGTGGTGGATGCCGCCCAGTTGCGCGAACTCCATCTGCGCAGCACCGTCCGGCCTCGGGGAGAGTAGGCGGAGGCGCTCTTTCTGACTTTTGTTGGTATGATATTTGCGAGCCAATCCTTAGCCGGATGAGCGGGATGGTGTTTCGGGATTGGTTTTTTGACGGTTGTGATCGATGCGACCACCCGGTGGGCGATCACCGGGTGGTGATTACGGGGAGGGAGCTGCATGATTCTGGTTTTTCATGCACACCCGAAGGTCAGGGGCGTTTTTGTGCCGGAGCGTTTTTTTCAATGACTGGAAGGGTCCCCTCCGGGTAAGATCGAACCGATTCAAGCGGAAACAAAAGAATCGGTCGGAGCCGGAGCATTCGGACGAAACGACACTTTCGAGAACAGGTCGCCAACCATGTCATGCAGGATCACGTCGGTCATTCAGGATAGTGTCGCCACCGTCAACCAGTACCGCACCGTGTCGGAAGGTGTGGACATCATGGTGTCGCGGGGTGGTGGTTCCCTGGTGGTGATGGAAGGGAGCGCCGTGGTCGGCTATTTCTCGGAACGGGATCTGCTGGTGCGGGTGGTGGGCAAGAAACGGGATCCGTTCCGTACCCCGATCCATGAGGTGATGACCCGGGATCTGGTGCGGGTGGAGTTCGACACCACCTGCAAGGCGAGTCTCAACCTGATGAAAGAACACCGCATCCGCCATTTGCTGGTGTTCGACGGACAGCGCTTCATGGGGGTGGTCTCCATGCGGGATATCGCCGCCATGATGACCCGGGCGGTGAGTTATTCCGATCTCACCGTGAATGTGGTGGGTGGGGTGGTGCTGGTGGTGGTGTTGTCGGTGATCGGTTTTCTGATTTATCTGGTTCCCGACATGATGGGATTTGTGCGGCGCTTTTTCGCCTGAATCGGCTGGCCGGCGCCGCACGGTTTGAAGAGGGCTTAAGGGGGTTCAGCACTGGACCCAGGGCAGTCCGCGAAAACGCCAGCCGTTGACGCTGGAACGGTGATGCTGCTCGTCCCGATCCCCCTCGAACCCTTCCAGGACGTGGTAGACGGACGAAAACCCTTCCTGGATCAGACGGTTGCCTGCGTCGATGGAACGGTGCCCGGAACGGCAGATCAATACGATGGTGCGGGTTTTGTCTTTGGCCGTGCGGGTGATATCCGGGACAAAATCAGGATTCAACTCAAAATCCGGGGCGTCTTGCCAGGGAATGTTGATCACACCCTTCGGGCAGCCGACGAAAAAATGTTCCACCTCGGAGCGGATGTCGATGAAAAGCGTGTCCGGCTTGGATACCAACTGGAACGCTTCGGCTGGCGTCAGATGTCCAAGCTGGGGATCGGATGGACTGTGGGGGGCGGATGGCAGCATGCGAGAGGTCTCCTTGGGAAAGATCGATGGTTCATGAGGGCATCCCGCGGGGGGATTGGATTTCATGCCGATGGATGTGATCGGTTTTACGGGTGGACCCTTCCGGTCCGGTTGTTTTGAAATGGCGTCCAGGACGCTTTTTCAAGAGGTAAACCGGATGCGTGGTTCCGTCAAGCGGCTTTGGCACATGACCGGCGAAATGACATGAGCATGAACGTAAATAAACGTAAACAGAGTGTCCGGGGGAATGGCTATGATCGGTCCACCGAGCGCAGCGAACGACCCGGTCGTCCCTCGATCCTGGCCAATCAGAATATCCAGCCGAAAAAAGGCAACCGACTCCAGGAAATCCATTTGGCGGCCTCCCGGGTCGAACGGTCCCAGGGGCGGGATGCGGTGCGTCGCCGTCCGGTGGTGACCTCCCCCAGTCAGCCCATCGGCGTGCGCCTCTTCGAAGAAGGGGTGGTGATCGCCGCCGGACTCTCCCTGATCGTCAAGAACGGCATCAGCCATATCGCCGGCTGGATCCGCGATGGCCGGGAACTGGTCAGTGGTTACGGCCAGTCCCGATCCCAACCCTGGGACCGGGAGATGGTCGAAGAACCCGAAGAGGAGATCTGGCGCGACGATGCCCAGACCATGCAAGGCGGCGCTTTGCGTCTGATCGGTCGTCCTGCGGAAGACGACTCCCTGCCGGATGAGAGCGAATCCTTGTGCGATGCCACGGAATCCCCATTGCGCCAGGAAGTGGAACGGAATAAAGTTCAAAGTTTGGACGCCGAAGAGCAGGGCTTGTCGGAAGAGCAACTGGAGGACCAGGCCGGCGCCTTGCGCGCCCGCTTGCACGACGCATCGCGGCTGGGCTGATTCACGGATGCGCTCGGGACTCTGCAACTCCCTGCGCTGGAGTGTCCGCATTTTGGAACCCGTACCATCCGGCAAGAACTCATGAATTCCGAATCCTTCAGCAGCGCGCTGCCTCCCGGGTCGAAACTGCTTTGGTTTGAGATCATCCGGGTCCTGGGCAAGGGCGGGTTCGGGATCACCTATCTGGGGCGGGATACCAATCAAAACCAGGTGGTGGCCATCAAGGAATATCTGCCCACCGTCTTCGCCTCCCGTCGCGGGGGCAGTGAAGTGCTTCCCAACTCTCCCGAAGACAAAAAAACCTTTGACTGGGGTCTGGACAGCTTTCTCAAAGAGGCCCAGATCGTGGCCCGTTTCCGCCATCCGAGCATTGTGCGGGTGGTGAGTTTCTTCCGCAACGCCAATACCGCCTACATGGTCATGGAGTACGTGGAAGGGGAAGGGTTGGACGCCATTCTCAAGCGGCGCAAGGTGCTGCCGGAAGCGGCCATCAAACGCATTCTTCCCCCCCTGCTCGACGGCCTGGAACTGCTGCACAAAGCCGCTTTCATCCATCGGGATCTCAAGCCCCCCAATATTTTGATCCGCGCCGATGGTTCCCCGGTGATTCTCGACTTCGGCTCGGCCCGTCAGTCCGTGGCGGGTCAGGGGGATCAGATGACCAGCCTGTTGAGTCTGGGCTACTCCCCCTTCGAGCAGTATGACTCCTCCGGGGATCGTCAGGGGCCCTGGTCGGATATCTATGCCATGGGAGGGGTGCTGTACCGCTGCATCACCGGTGACAAACCGGTGGATGCCTCCCAGCGCATCGCCGCCCGTCTGCGTTGCGAACCCGATCCGGTGAAACCGGCGGTGGAGATGGGACGTGGACGTTATTCCCCCGGCTTTCTCAAGGCGGTGGACTGGGCCTTGATGGTGCTGGAAAAGGAACGTCCCCAGTCCGTGAGCGAATGGCGCGCCATGCTGCTGGGGGAGTCTTCCGCCGCGTCCGCCGAGGCGTCGGGGGATACGACCGTTCTGACCAGCCTGCGCCCCCCGGAAGCGGGTGTGGTGGGGGGCGGGGGGGATGGGGTGGCCCGCAAGAAAAGCAGTTGGCGCAGCTTCATCGCCTCGATGAACGAATTTGCCACCCAGGTCAATCCCGAAGAGGTCAATGCCCGCAAGACCGTGGTGTTGCGGCCCACCCGGGGGGATCTGGCCAATCCCGTCGCCACTTCATCCGAAACCCAAGTAGTGTCCCCGGCGACGGCCACCCGACTCCAGGAGAGCAACACCTCTTACAGCATGCCTGGTCCTCCCCCGGTCGCGCCGCCGCCTCCCCCCCGGAAACGGGGAGCCGTCTGGGTGGATCCTTTGACCCGCATGGAGTTTTTGTGGCTGCCCGGCGGTGTCTTCAAGATGGGTTCTTCCCTGGGAGAGTCGGGCCGACGGTCCGACGAAATGCCTCAACATGAAGTGCGGCTGGATGGATTCTGGATCAGCAAACATCTGGTCACCTGGGGCCGCTGGAACCGGGTGATGGGGGATTATCCACCGGGGATGTATCGGGAGAGCAAGATCAATCATCCGGTGGCCCGGGTCTCCTGGACCGATGTGCAGAAGTTCGTGCGTCAGTTCAGCCGTCTGCTGGGGGAGAATTTCAATTTGCGCCTGCCCACCGAGGCGGAATGGGAGTACGCGGCTCGGGCCGGTCTCGACGCCCCTTTCATCACCGGGGATGAGGATCACTGGAGTCTGACCGATTACGCCTGGGTGAAAAGCAATGCCGGCGGCCAGTCCCGTCCCGTGGGGGAGAAGCGCCCCAACGATTGGGGACTCTACGACATGGCGGGCAATGTGCGGGAGTGGACCGAGGATCGTTTCCAGGCCGAGGTTTCCACCCGTGGGGTGGCGGTCAATCCCCACGGCGGCACCGTGGATGACGCCCGGGTGGTGCGGGGCAGCGGTTTCATGTGCATGGCCAAGGAGTGCCGTACCGCCCGTCGCATGCGGGTGGAGCCGTTTGCCTCTTATGACGATCTGGGCTTTCGGCTGGTGCGCCTCGCCTGAAACCGGATCCGGGTTGGGGGTACCCTCTACCCTCTTTTGCCCGGCACGGAGGTGATCCGTGGTCTTATGGTTTATGCTTCTTCGCTTTCAAAATCCAGTCCCACGCCCCTTGGATTGATCCGGGCCACGGTGCAGGGAAACGATACCTCGTAGGTGGATCCCCCTTCTTTCATTTCCAGAAAAACCACCCCTTTGTCCCCGACTCTGAGTTCATCCGTGGGCATGTCCGACTCCATGAAGGCGCCGCTCATGCTCACATCCGCCGTGAATCCGGAAACGCTCTGACCCAGGGCGACTTCCAGGCGGATCTTGGTGTGAAACGGGAACCGGGCCTCGGTTCTGGGGCGTTCGGGTATCCCGGATGGGGTGGAGGGGGGCGGTTCCGGGGTCATGGGCGCAACTCCTGCGTGTGAGAAGGGGTGAGGTGTAATCCGGTGGCCGTTATTGTGGACCGATTCGGTATGCCCGCGCAATCAGGAGAGACATTTGGAGGCGATTTCGTGGCTGTTGCGGGATAGACCCGGCAGGGCGACGATCTCTTCCAAGGCGGCGCGCATGGCCTGACGGCGTCGCGGTTCAAACTGTTTCCAGCGGCTCAAGGTGGAGACCAGTCCCGCGGCGGTCTGGGGATTGTGGGGATCCAGATCCCGGATCACTTCGGCCAAAAACCGGTAGCCCGATCCCGCAGGATCGTGGAAACAGACCAGATTGGCCCGGCAGAAGGTGCCGATCACCGCCCGGATCCGGTTGGGATTGCGGGGGTCGTAGGCCGGATGGGTCATGAGCTGGCGTACCCGTTCCAGGGTCTGCTCCAGGGGGGCCATGGCCTGGATGGCGAACCATTTGTCCATGGCCAACGGATTGGCGTGCCAACGTTGTTCCATCCGGGCCAGGAGTGGTTGGGCTTCGGGTCGTCCGGCGTGGACCAAAGGCAGCAATCCCCCCATCCGATCGGTCATGTTGTCGGCGGATTCGACCTGCTCGACGGCCATGCGGGCCGCCGGATCGTTGTCCGGCAGGGCCATCAGCAGTCCCAGAGCGAAATTTTTCAAGGAGCGTCTGCCGATGGTGGCACCGTCGAGCCGATAGTGGCCGGGAGTCTGGTTTTCGGCGTAGAGTTCCAGCAGGGTGTCGCGACAGGCCATCGCCAAGCCACACCGTATCGCCTCCCGCGCCCGGAAGAGGGCGCCGGGATCGGCATTTTCCATGGCTTCCACCAAAACCCCCAGAGGGGGCAGGGTGATGGCCAGGGTCTTCATGGCCGGATCCAGTTCCGGGGCTTGCAGGGTGGCGGAAAACGCCCGCACGAAGGGATCCGGTACGGCGACGGATTGATCCGGCGGCGTGCGGGCGGCGGTCAGCAGGGTGCGGATGGCCAGAGTCTGTCCGGCGTCCCAACGGTTGAAAGGATCGGTCTCCGCCCCCCAGAGAAAGGCCAGATCCGCCTCCGAAAGGGGGGCGTCAAGCTTGACCGGAGCGGAAAAACCCCGCAACAGCGACGGGATCGGGGGGCGTTCGATCCCGGTGAAACGAAAGGTCTCGACGGCACGGGTCAACTCCAGCACCCGTTCCAGAGGGGCGGCAGCCGGATTTTCCCCTTCCAGGGTGAGGGGCAGGGGAGCGCCGGATTGGGGATCCAGCAGGGCCATGGCCAGCGGAATGGTCAGAGGCGGACCGGATTCGGTCTGGTTGTGGGCGCGGCACTCCTGCTGGATGGTCAATTCCAGAACGCCGGAGTCGGGTCGGTGCTGCTGGTGTACGGTCACCCGGGGGGTGCCGGCCTGGTGATACCAACGCTGAAACAGACTCAGATCCCGACCCGAGGCGCTCTCCATGGCCTGAATGAACGCCTCCACCGTCACGGCCTGACCATCGTGGCGGTGCAGATAGAGGGTGATGCCCCGATGGAAGGCTTCCCGACCGATCAGGGTCATGAGCATGCGTACCACCTCGGCCCCTTTGTTGTAGACCGTGGTGGTGTAAAAGTTGTTGATCTCCATGTAGGCTTCGGGTCGGACCGGATGGGCGGTGGGTCCGGCGTCCTCGGGGAACTGCACCGAACGCAGACGCTGGACCTCCCGGATGCGCTGCACGGGTCGGGAGCCCACATCCGCCGAGAACTCCTGATCCCGGAAGATGGTCAAGCCCTCCTTGAGACTGAGCTGGAACCAGTCGCGACAGGTGACCCGATTGCCGGTCCAGTTGTGGAAATATTCGTGGGCGATGACGCTTTCCACCTCTTCGTAGTTGGCGTCCGTGGCGGTTTCCGGATCGGCGAGGACATACTGGGCGTTGAAGATGTTGAGTCCTTTGTTTTCCATGGCCCCGGCGTTGAAATCGTTGACCGCGACGATCATGTAGAGATCCAGATCGTATTCGCAGCCGAAGCGCTGTTCGTCCCAGGCCATGGATTTTTTCAAGGCGTCCAGGGCGTGTTGACATTGGGCGATGTTTTCCGGCTCCACCCAGATTTGCAGATCCACCGGACGGCCCGAGCGGGTGGTGAACGCTCCGGCGTGACAGGCCAGTTTTCCCGCCACCAGGGCAAAGAGATAGGCGGGCTTGGGATGGGGATCCTCCCACAAGACGAAGTGGCGGTTGTCCGGCAGCTCCCCGGTTTGCAGGCGGTTGCCGTTGGACAACAATACCGGCAGGGACTCCCGGTCCGCCTCCACCCGCACGGTGAAGCGGGCCATCACGTCGGGCCGGTCCGGATAGAAGGTGATCTTGCGGAAGCCTTCCGCCTCGCACTGGGTGCAAAACAGGCCACGGGAGCGGTACAGCCCCTCCAGGGAGAGATTGGCTTCCGGATGGATGCGGGTTTCCGACTCCAGAACAAATGCCTCCGGCACGTTCGGCACGGTCAGGTGTTCCGGGTCGAGGGTGTAGTGGTCCGCTGACAGCGGTTTGCCGTCGAGGCTCAAGGAGAGCAGTTCCAGCTCCCGGCCATCGAGACGCAGCGTCGTGGCGCTCTCCCCCGTGACCAGCGGATTGCGGCGCATGGCCAGACGGGCACGCACCCGGGTTTCGTGGTCGTGGAGGGAGAACTCCAGATGGACCGTCTCCACCAGATGGACCGGCGGGGTGTAATCGGCCAGACGGGTGATCTGTTTCGGTTTATCGCTCATGGGGTGCGTGGCCTTCGAGGATGGCAAGAATAACGAAGATGGCTCAAAGGCCGACAGTTTAGCGCGGGGCCGGGCGATACGCCACGGTTGACCCGTCGGGGCGGGCAGGGAGCTGGGGGATGGCTGAAATGGAGTCCGGAAACGATGGAATGGCCGAATCAGGGGGATTCGCACCATTTTTTGGTTTTGTGTCCCCCGTCATAGGGGGTGGCGAGTCCTTTGTTCAACAGCATCGCCCCCACATCCACCTCGTCGGCCAGGACCGTGGCCACGATGCGGAAATATTTGTCCCGTCCCACGTCTTTCAAGGTGATGTGGCCGGCGCTGGCGAGCAGATGATGGACCTGACGGCTGGCCTCTTGGGCCAACTGTTTCTCCCTGGGACACAGACCCCGGATTTCCGGGGTGTCCACCCCCCGGATGCGTATCGAGATGTTTTCCCCTAACAGGGGTGGCACCCCGGGAATGTTCATGCGCAGGGTGTCGCCGTCGGGATTGCTCAGATAGACCGCTCCGTCGATGTCGCCGTAACTTTTTTTGGCGGCCATGGCGGGGGTGGTTAGGCTGACCAGCAGGACCAGAAGCGGAAAGGCGCGGGGGAGAATGGGGATCATGGCGGATTTAAATTATAAAAGTTTTGGATTGATAAATTTCTTAGTCTATTCTAACATCCAGTAGCGAGAGCGCAATCCTTTTCATCAAGAATATGACGATGGATGCATTATTTTCCGGATCGGATCGATGCGGAAAGGATGAGTTTGGGTGGGGTGCGTGTTGGCGCAAGGCGGGGGGTGGGCAGGAGGGTTGCGCCAGGGTTGGGAGTCGGAGGGGGCCGCTGGATCGGATGGGGCGTTGAGGGGGCTTTTTGAGGTCAAGTGCTATCGGATGTTAGAATGCCTTGTTGTCCGGCTTTGGGTTGGCTAATCTGTCGCATTCCAACGTGTCATTCGCCATGCCTTTTCCGATGGAGACCGCCTCGATGTCACCGCAAACACTGTTTCACAAGATCTGGAATGCCCACGTCATCCGTTCCGAGTCGGACGGCACTTCGTTGTTGTATGTGGATCGTCATCTGGTCCACGAGGTGACCAGTCCCCAGGCTTTCGAGGGGCTCAGGCTCGCCGGACGTCGGGTGTTTCGGCCCGGTCAGACCTTCGCGGTCCCGGATCACAATGTGCCCACCCGGGATCTGGAGTTGGGCATCCGGGATCCCATCTCCCGGTTGCAGGTGGAAACCCTGAATGCCAACTGTGCCGAGTTCGGCGTGCTTGAATTCGGCATCGGTGATCCCCGTCAGGGGGTGGTGCATGTGATGGCCCCGGAACAAGGCATCACCCTGCCGGGCTGCATCGTGGTGTGCGGCGACTCCCATACCGCCACCCATGGGGCTTTCGGCGCGTTGGCCTTCGGCATCGGTACCTCCGAGGTGGAACACGTGCTGGCCACCCAGACCTTGCCGCAAAAAGAGCCCCGCACCATGCGGGTGAGCGTGGAGGGGGAATTGTCGCCGGGAGTTACGGCCAAGGATCTGATTTTGCATATCATCGGCGCCATCGGCACCGCCGGGGGGACCGGGTATGTGATCGAATTCGCCGGATCCGCCATGCGTGCCCTCTCCATGGAAGGTCGCATGACCGTGTGCAACATGGCCATCGAGGCGGGTGCCCGCGCCGGCATGGTGGCGGTGGATGACAAGACTCTGGCCTATTTGCAGGATCGTCCCCTGGCTCCCAAAGGAGAGACCTGGGAGCGGGCGGTCGTGGCGTGGCGGGAGTTGCACTCCGATGCAGGGGCGCGCTTTGATCGGGAGATCACCTTCAACGCTCCCGACATCGCCCCCCAGGTGACCTGGGGCACATCTCCGGAAATGACCCTGCCGATCACCGGTCAGGTGCCGGATCCGGCTGCCGAATCCAATCCGGTGCGGCGCACTTCGGTGGAGCAGTCTCTGGCCTACATGGGATTGCAATCCGGAACCCCGCTGGAGTCCATTCCGGTGGACAAGGTTTTCATCGGTTCGTGTACCAACGGACGCATCGAGGATTTGCGGGCCGCCGCGGCCATGGTGCGGGGACGGCGCAAGGCGGATTCGGTCAAACTGGCCATGGTGGTGCCGGGAACGGGTCTGGTGCGGCGTCAGGCCGAGGAGGAGGGGTTGGACCGGGTTTTCCTGGCCGCCGGTTTCGAGTGGCGCACGCCGGGATGCTCCATGTGTCTGGCCATGAACGACGACGTGTTGCAACCCGGTGAACGCTGCGCCTCCACCTCCAATCGCAACTTCGAGGGACGGCAGGGACCGGGGGGACGTACCCATCTGGTCAGCCCGGCCATGGCGGCGGCTGCGGCCATTGCCGGTCATTTCGTCGATGTACGCGCCGGGCAGTGGGCCAGCGCCTGAAATTTTTCTTCCAACCGACACGGGAGTCGATCCCCCATGGAACCTTTCAACAGCCTGACCGCCCTGGTGGCCCCGCTGGACCGGGCCAATGTGGACACGGACGCCATCATACCCAAGCAGTTTCTGAAATCCATCCGTCGCACGGGATTTGGACCCAACCTGTTCGACGAGTGGCGTTATCTGGATCGGGGAGAGCCGGGCCAGCCTTGTGACCACAGGCCGAAAAATCCCGAATTCGTTCTCAACCAGCCCCGTTTCCAGGATGCCCGGATTTTGTTGGCCCGGGAGAATTTCGGTTGCGGCTCCAGTCGGGAGCACGCCCCCTGGGCGTTGCTGGGGTATGGATTCCGGGTGATCATCGCGCCGAGTTTCGCGGATATTTTTTTCAACAACTGTTTCAAGAACGGCATTCTGCCCGTGGTGCTGCCGGCAGCGGCGGTGGAGAGGCTGTTTGCCGCCGTGGTCGGACAGGAGGGATATACCCTGTCGGTGGATCTGCCCGCCCAGACTGTGACCACTCCGGATGGAGAGGTCCACGCCTTCGCGGTGGATCCTTTCCGAAAGCATTGTCTGGTCAACGGACTGGATGACATCGGCTTGACTTTGGAACACCAAACCGCCATCGAGGCTTTCGAGTCGCAACGACGCCAGTCGGCGCCCTGGGTTTTTTTTGCGTGACCAATGAATGAAGGATGACATCATGAGCAAATCGATTCTGTTGTTGCCCGGTGACGGTATCGGCCAGGAGATCATGGCCGAGGCGGTCAAGGTTTTGGACTGGATGCAGGCCCAGGGTCTGACCTCCTTGCAAAGGAGCGAAGGCCTGATCGGCGGCACGGCTTACGACCAGGTGGGCACCCCGTTGCCCGCCCAGACCGTGACCGCGGCCAAGGCGGCGGACGCGGTGCTGCTGGGGGCGGTGGGGGGGGTGAAATGGGAAGCTCTGGACTATGCGGTCCGGCCCGAGCGGGGGCTGTTGGGCATTCGCAAGGCGTTGGATCTGTATTGCAATCTGCGTCCGGCCCAGGTTTTCCCCCAGTTGGCCAACGCCTCCACCTTGAAGCCCGAAGTGGTGGCGGGCATCGATATCATGGTGGTGCGGGAGTTGTCCTCCGGGATCTATTTCGGGGAGCCCAGAGGGGTGGAGACCCTGCCCGACGGACGGCAGAAGGGATTCAACACCCTGGTCTACTACACCGACGAGATCCAGCGCGTGGCCCGGCGCGCCTATGAGATCGCCGGCAAGCGTCAGGGCCGGCTTTGCTCGGTGGATAAGGCCAATGTGCTGGAATCCACCGAACTGTGGCGCAAGACCGTGATCGCCATGGCGGCGGATTATCCGCAAGTGGCCCTGTCCCACATGTACGTGGACAACGCCGCCATGCAGTTGATCCGCAATCCCCGCCAGTTCGACGTGATTGTGACCACCAATCTGTTTGGCGATATTCTCTCCGACGAGGCCAGCATGTTGACCGGTTCCATCGGCATGCTGCCTTCGGCGTCTCTGGGGGATCGCAGTGCGTTGTACGAACCCATTCACGGCTCGGCTCCGGACATCGCCGGGCAGGGAGTGGCCAATCCGTTGGCCATGATTCTCTCCGTGGCCATGATGTTTCGTTATACCCTCGACCAGCCCGCCCTGGCGGACCGGATCGAGCGGGCGGTCAACCGGGTGCTGGATGCGGGCTTGCGCACCGCCGACATCTGGCAGACCGGCATGAACAAGGTGGGCACCGCGGCCATGGGTGATGCCGTGGTGGCGGCGCTGACCGATTAACGGCCCGTTTCACGGGAATCTTCAAACCTTTTGTACAGGATGTTATCGATCATGGACGTATTCAATGTAGCCATCGCCGGAGCCACCGGCAATGTGGGACGGGAGATTCTCGCGATTCTCGAAGAGCGTCGATTCCCGGTGGGAGAGGTCCATCTGCTGGCCTCGGAACGCAGCGCCGGCAGTGTGGTGGAGTTCAAGGGTCGGGAGTTGGTGGTGAAGAATCTGGCCGACTTCGATTTCACCGGCGTGCATGTGGGACTGTTCTCCCCTGGCGGGTCGGTGTCGGCGGTTTACGCCCCCAAGGCCGCCGCCGCCGGTTGTGTGGTGGTGGACAACACCTCCTATTTCCGTATGGATCCGGATGTGCCCCTGGTGGTGCCTGAGGTCAACCCCCAGGCGATCGCCGACTACAAGAAAAAAGGCATCATCGCCAATCCCAACTGCTCCACCATTCAGATGGTGGTGGCCTTGAAACCGATCCATGACGCGGCGGTCATCAAGCGGGTGGTGGTGTCCACCTATCAGGCGGTTTCCGGGGCGGGCAAGGCGGCCATGGACGAACTCATGGAGCAGACCCGTTCGTTTTATATCCCTGGCCGGGATGTGCCCCCCAAAAAATTCACCAAGCCCATCGCCTTCAATCTCATTCCCCAGATCGACGTTTTCTTGGAAAACGGCTACACCAAGGAAGAGATGAAGATGGTCAATGAGACCCATAAGATTCTCGATCCGGCCATTCGCGTCACCGCCACCACCGTGCGGGTTCCGGTGTTCAATTCCCACTCCGAGGTGGTGACCATCGAAACCGAACGTCCCCTCTCCCCGGAAGAGGCGCGGGCCCTGTTGGCCCAGGCACCGGGTGTGGAGGTGGTGGATGATCCGTCCACCCTCACCTACATGACCCCCCGGGAAGCCGCCGGTCGGGATGCCACCTTCGTCTCCCGCATCCGTCGGGACTTCAGCGTGGACAACGGCTTGCAAATGTGGGTGGTCTCCGACAACCTGCGCAAGGGCGCCGCGCTGAATGCGGTGCAGATCGCCGAGGTGTTGATTCGCGATTACCTGAACATCTGATTTCAGGGGTTGACGGACGATAGCATGATTTTTGCAAGGATATGGGGTCGTCTCCTTCATACGCCGATGCACAGGGGTGGTCATGCCGCGTATCCTTTTCTCCCGCAAGCCGGGGGTCTGTCGTCCGTCAATCCTGTTATCCTTGGTGCTTGCGTTGTGTGTTCCGGTCAGCGCCGAGGCCTTTTCCCTGGGTGATATGCGCATCTCCAGCAGTCTGGGAGAGCCATTCCGGGCTGAAATTCCAGTACTACTGGCGCCGGGAGAGGAGCATGCGGATCTCTCCATGATCTTGGCCGGGTCCGAGGAGTACCGGTTGATGGAATTGGTCCGCTCTCCGGCGATCGCCGGGTTGACGGCCACCCTTTCTCCGGGACAGGATCGCCAGCGGCGTGTGACCATCCGGGGCAAGTCCCCGATTACGGATCCGTTTTTTCATCTTTTGCTGAAAGGCAGCGTGGGTCGGGGATCCCAGATTCGGGCCTATCGGGTCATGCTGGATCCGGCGCCCCGGGAGCGAGGCGCCCCGGTTACTCCGATGGCGGCTCCGAACCTGACGGTCCGCCAGACGGCTGCCACCGGCACCTCAGTCGCCAAATCCACCACTTCAAGCCAGAACAAGAACCGGGAGAAGCCGAAGACCGCTCCCGCCAAAAGCATGACCCCTGGGCCTGACCACGGTGTTGCGGCCCCGACGGCTCCTGTGACTCCGGCTGCGACGCCACCGGTCGCCCCGGCTGTGACGGTTCCCGTGACTCCTGCTGCGCCGCCACCGGTCGTTGTGACGGCTCCCGTGCCTCCTGCCGCGCCGCCATCGGTCGTTCCTGCTCCCCCATCCCCCGTTTCTGCGTCTGCGCCGCCACCGGTGGTCGTTCCGGATCCGGGGAGTGCTGCCGCGCTGGCTGCGGTTGCCAGGAAGCCTGACACGTCCTCTTCCGGGGGTGCCGGGAACGCTGCGGCGGAACCTTCCCGTCCGGCTGTGGACTCCGACGCCGCTGTGGCCACCAGACTGGCCGATACCCTCCAGCAGTTGAAGAGCCAGACCGAGCGGTATGAGGAGCTCAACCAGAAATTCGTCAAGAGCGAAGCCGAGCGGGAGAGGCTCAGATCCCGGTTGAGCGCCATGACCAAACGGGTGGAAACGCTGGAAACCGAAAAGCTGGTCGCTATGCAGGAGGCCATCGATTGGACTTTGGTGGGGGGCGCGGGTGCCACGGGGGTGGCGGTTTTGGTGGGCGGTCTGGTGTGGTGGCGTCGTCGGGAGCGTCCTGAAGGGGATGTCGGTGAGCCGTCCATGGACAAAACCGCTGAATCCGCATCTGTACCGGATGGGACGGATCCGGTTTCTACGGAGAGCAAATCCGCAGAGGGCTTCACGTCGGAGCCGAAATGGGGGACGACTGCGGTTGGTTCGTCCGTGGTTCCCGTGGTTGCCACCGGGGTGGTTGTGCCGCTGTTGGCCATGGCCGCCGGGTTGACGCGCAAAAATGACGGGGAGAACGACAGTGAGGAGGATGATCTGGAACCGGTGGGCCTGATGCCCATGGAAACCGGGCAGACTCAGGACTCCAGGGGGGTGCTTTTCTTGCCGGATCTGGACGATGACGGCGAAACGTCGGTGGAGTTGATTTCGTCAGGGGCCGACGACCCGCAGGTGGCGGATGTGCCTTCTTTGCATCTGCCGGAGATCATTCCGTTTTCCATGGATCAGGCACTGACGGGCGGTATGGGGGGGATGGTTTCTTCCGTGGGGGGGGAGGGCGGGTTCGAGGAGGATCCGCTGGATGTGATCGAGTTCGAGCGGGAGCGGATTGTTGCCGATGTGGCGGCGGAACAGTCGTCAGGGGATGAAAAAGCGGACAAAAGGGAGTGGCCGACTTTGGCCCAGGAAGACGATGACGCAATGGTGTTGGAGATTTCCGAGGAGTTTTCCGGCCATGACGATGCCAGGAGTTGATTTGAAAACGGGCTGGTTGCGACGGGTCGGCTGGGGCGTGTTGATTCTCGGGTTGATGGTCAACGAGGCTTCCGCCCTCACCATGACCGGACCGTTGCAGGTGCAAAGTGCCTTGAACGCCCCTTTTTCCGCCGAAATTGCCTTTGCTCTGGATCCGGGAGAGGAGATGCCGCGTATCGAGGTGCTGGTGGGATCCCGCTCCGATTTTGTCGGAGGGGGCGAGGCCCGTACCCGCCTGAGCGCCCGTCTGGTCGAAAACTCGCCCAGCCCGGAGCGTCCCGGACGCAGCGGACGGATTCTGATCTCCGGCAGTCGGCCTGAGAATGAAGCGTTCTTCACGCTGCTGCTGCGTGTCACCCAGTCGGATATCTCCTTTGTGCGCAACTATCCGGTGGTGCTGGATGCCTTTCCCACCACGGGCACCGCGCCGGTCTTTCCGGTGAAAACCGGGATGGATCGGGTTGAGTCTCCGGTGGTGCGTGTGGAGGGTTCCGGTTCGTTGGCGGGCGGGCGGGGATGGCTGACGGGTTTGCCGGGATGGGCCGCCGGTTGGCCGGCTTGGGTATCGGGTGTGCGGGGATGGGTGGCGGGATTGTCCCGGGAGGTGCTGGCCGGGGTGTCGGGTGGCGCGGCGTTGTTGGTGTTGCTGGGGATCCGTCGGGTGTTTCGCCGTCGGGAGGAAGCGGATGAGTTCTTGATGCCGGAAGCCTTGCCCCACGCCGGGGGAATCCTGGATGCCCGGCGTGAGCCGGTGGCCGTGGCCGATGAGCCGGAACCCGCACCGGAACCAGTTCTTAAAGCGGTACCCGCACCGGAACCGGCACCAGTTCTTAAAGCGGCACCCGCACCCGCACCGGAACCCGCACCAGTTCCCAAAGCGGCACCCGCACCGGAACCCGCACCGGTTCCGGAGGAGCGTTGGAGCGATGATCCGGCGTTGGCCGCGTTTGTGGTGGTGGAGGAGCCGCGGCCAGGGCATGGAACGGGTTTCGCTCCGGATCCTCTGGGGGAGTTGCCGGCGCCGCCGCCGGAAATTTCGGAGGAGGCAGGGAGTCTTTCTGCGGCGGAGCAAAAACCGGGAGGAATCCCTCTGGCAGAGACCACCGGTGTGGATCTGCTGAGGGAGTCCGGTTTGGCGTCCGCTGCGGCAGTCGGGCTTGACGCGGAGTTGGATGCCTTTGCCGATTTCGCCAGCGCCGAGAAGGAGACCGACTGGGGTCCGGAGCGTGGCGTTTCTCCTGTCGGGCCGGATGAGACGGAGGCGTACATGGATTTGGATGTCAAGGATTTCTGGTCCTTGACACCCGAAGAGGAGGCAGCCTCCAGGCCGGAGGCAACCCACACCTTGAAAACCCATGAGAAGGAAGGAATCGAGATGCTCTCTTTTGAATTCCTGCCCACGGACGTCCCTTCAGCCCCCCATGTGGTGGCGCCGATGCCGCCGGATCCGGTGGTCGTCGGGGGGGCGGTTCAATCCTGGGAGTTTGTGCCTTTTGACGCGGAGGAGACGCCGGCCGGTGGGGGGCGTCGGGTGGGGCGGTGAGACGCGGCAGAGATCCCCGTTTGACCGTATTGGCCTTCGGGTTGTTGTTGTCGGTCATGATGTCCGCGCCGCTGTTTTCGTTGGTCTGGTGGCTGGGGTGTGGGTTGGTGGGTTTGGCCGCATGGGCCGCGTCCCTTTCCTGGAGATTCCTGGGGCGCGGCCTTTTTCATTTGCGCTGGCTGCTGCTGGCGCTGCTGCTGGTGCATGGCTGGATGACCCCTGGGGAGTTCCTGTGGGCATCATGGCCGTTTGTGACACGGGAAGGGCTGATGGCGGGTGTGCATCAGGCGCTGCGTCTGATGATCCTGGCCCTGTTGGCCTGGAGCGTGGGACGTGTCACCACCCCCATGGAGCTGGTGCGGGGAGTGGGATTTTATCTGGGGTGGCTGGAGCGGTTCGGGGTGCCTGTGGCGCGGGGGTTGTCGATTTTGGGATTTTGTCTGTCGGGTCTGGGGCGTTTCCGGGAGCAGGCCCAGTGGGTGCGGATGGGCCTGACGGCGCGACTCGGGGCGGCGATGGGGCGGGGGGAACGGCTGGAACGCTTGGCTTTTGCCGGGAGCGCCTTGCTGTCGGGTTTGTTGTGGGATTTGCGGCGGCGTGAAGAGGGGTTGCGTGCGCGTGGCTTTGTGGAGGGACTGCCGCCGGTGGCGCACGCAGTGGGATCGGGTCGCTGGACAGATTGGCTGGTGCCTCTCGGGCCAGGGCTGTTGTGGCTTTATGGATGGTTGAGTTGAGGCCGGTTCATGTCATGGTGAACAGTTGGGAGAAATTGGCCACATCCAGAATCTTGCGGACCTGATCGTTGCAATGGAGCAGTTGCACGCTGTTTTTGTCGCCTCCGGCCCCTTCTTCCTTGAGCAGCAGCAGCATGCCCAATGCGGAACTGTCCATATAGGTGACCCGGCGGAAATCAAGAATATAGCGGGTTCCGGGTGGTCGGTTGTGATAGGTGTTCCGGAAGGCCCGGTGGTCACTGAAAACGAATTTGTCATCCAGGGTGATGGTGACAACCCCGGACTCTTCATGGGTGGTGATGGACATGGGGAACCTTTTGCATCCAGACAAAGGCCAGGGGGAGGGCGGCAACGCCTCCCCCTGGCGGTGAAGAAACGAAAATCAGGCCGCTTTTTCCGCGGGGGCCTTGGCGGAGCTTCCGACCTTGCCCGCATCCTGAAGCAGGGAAAGCTCGGCGGCCGAGAAGACCTTGTCGGTATCCAGCAGAATGACGAAGTGGTTGCCCTGCTTGCCCATGCCGCGGATGAAATCCGTGCGCAGTCCGGTACCGATCTTGGGCGCAGGCTCGATCTGATTGGGATCGAGTTCCACCACTTCCTTGACCGAGTCGGCCATGGCACCGATGACCGTAGTGCCTTCTTCCTGGATCACATCGATGATGATGATGCAGGTATTGACGGTCTTTTCACTTTTGGACATGCCGAACTTCAGGCGCAGGTCCACCACCGGCACCACACTGCCCCGCAGATTGATCACCCCGCACATGAAATCGGGAGTCCTGGGGATCTTGGTCACGGCAGAGAACTCCAACACCTCCTTGATTTTGGAGATGTCGATGGCGAACACCTCCCGATCCAGGTGAAAGGTCAAAAATTGGGTCACTTCGGTCAGTCCAGGAACGCTCATGGTCTGGGCTCCTTGAGGAGTTAGAAGGTCTCGAATTCATCATCCGAGGCATGACCACCCATGTTCAGATCCACGCCGCCGGATTTATGTCCGGACGGAGCGGGCAGGGCTTTGGTGGCGTGCTTTTGGAGATGGGGTTGGGGTTTGGCACCGCCGCCGCCGATCTTGGGTCTGGAGGCGGGCTTGCTCCGGGTCACATGGGGCGTCTGGTTGCCGATTTTGAAGAAGGAGATGGATTGGCTCATGATGTCGGCCTGGGCGCTCAACTCTTCGGCGGTGGCGGCCATCTCTTCGGAGGATCCGGCGTTCTGTTGGATCACCTGATCGAGCTGCTGAATCGCCTGATTGATCTGCGTGGCCCCCTGGTTTTGCTCCTGGCTGGCCGCGGCGATTTCCTGGATCAGTTCGGCGGTCTTTTGGATGTCCGGAACCAGTTTGTTGATGATGCCTCCGGCCCGTTCGGCCACGCCTACGCTGGATGCGGACAGATGGCTGATTTCGCCTGCGGCGGTCTGGCTGCGTTCCGCCAGTTTGCGCACTTCGGCGGCCACCACGGCGAAGCCTTTGCCGTGTTCACCGGCGCGGGCGGCTTCGATGGCGGCGTTCAAGGCCAACAGATTGGTTTGACGGGCGATCTCTTCGATGATGCCGATCTTGGAGGCGATTTCCTTCATGGCGGTGACCGCTTCTTCCACGGCGACTCCACCTTCGGCGGCATCCTTGGAGGCTTTCTGGGAGATGTTCTGGGTGGTGTTGGCGTTGTCGGTGTTCTGCTGGATGTTGGAAGACATCTCTTCCATGGCCGAGGATGTCTCTTCGATGGAGGCGGCCTGTTCGGTGGCCCCCTGGGAGAGATTCTGCGCGGCGTTGGAGATTTCGTTGCTGCCCGCCGACACCTGGGCGGCGGCGACCGACACTTCGCCGATCACTTCTCGCAGCTTGGTAGCCATGTCCTTGAGGGCGTTGGCCAGTTGACCCACTTCGTCTTTCTGGTCCAGATCGATGGTGGCGGTGAGATCACCCCCGGCAATGCTCCGGGCGAAGACCACACCCTGGGTCAGTGCGCTGACGATCAGGCGGGTGAGCAGATAGGCGATCACCAGTCCGATCAGCACGGCGCCGACGCTGGCCGAGATGATCAGGGAGCTGGAAGAGGTGATCTGGGCCGCTGCCTTTTTGTTTTGTCCCTCAACGATGGCGTCCACTTTTTCTTCGGCTTTGGTGCGTGCCGCGATCAACTCCTGTTCGGACTTGTTTTGCGACTGGATGGCTTCATTCATGATGACCATCTCTTTTTGATACTGCTCAAGGCCCGCGATGATTCTCTTGCCCTGATCGATGTTGCTTTGTGCCTTGAAAGTAACCAACAGTTCCTGAGCGTTTTTCAGGGCTGAGGAGGAGCCATCCAGGTTGCGTTTGACCTGTTTTTCATCCTTGCCGTTGCTGATGAAGATCTCTTTTTCTCCGATGCGGGCATCCTTGAAATCAATCAACATTTGTGCAGCTTTTGCGGCCTTGGTCGCCCGGTCTTCGATTTTGGCGGTGTGCTCGATTTGGGCCGCTTTGTCCGCCGCATTTACGTTGGCTTGCTGGGCGATCAGTTCGTGGAGTTTTTTTGCCTGATCTTCCTGCATGGAGGTCACTTCCACACGCACGACATTGTCTGCGATATCACGGATGCGGGTCAGGCTTTCGTTGCGTTTTTTTTCCATGGCCACATATTGGGTAAAGGCCTTGTTGTAACCTTCGGCCAGACCCAACACATCGTCCATTTCCCGTTTGTCGTTGGGATCCTGGAATTTTTGATCCCGGTCGATGAGTGCCTGTTTCTTGAGGTTTTCCAGTGCCTTATTGTTTTCTTCTGCATGCTTGAAATCTTTGCGGATGATGAAGTTCTTTTCCGCGATGCCGGCTTTGTTGATTGAGTCAATCAGGGAGGCCATGTCATGGCTTTTGTCGATGCGATCCGCCAGTCCATTCAAGCCGCTGTAGCCGCTGAAGGCCACGAGGGCGGTCAGAAGCAACACGAGACCAAAGCCGAGTCCGAGTTTGAGTCCCAATTTCAGATCTTTCATGCCCCTTCTTCCTCCAGTTTCAGACGGTTGCAGGTTTCTTTCAAGAGTGATGTGCTGTTGTGATGGGGATCATAACTGATTCTGGTTTCGATGCAACGGTTTTTTCAGAATCTCATGATATTACACATTAGAACTTAGTGAATCTCTGATCCGTGAGAGAGCCTGCGCTGCGGGGCGGAGCGGGCAACGCCAGTCGGATGTTTTGGGAGGCCGGCAGGCGTGGAACGTGTGGGCCGGCACGCCGGAACCGGGTCTCATCACCGGTATTGAAGAAGGATATGGCGTTTTGCAGGGTATCCGCCTGGGCGGAGAGTTCCTCGGAAGTGGCGGCCATCTCTTCCGAGGTGCCGGCGTTGCGTTGGATCCCCTGATCCATGGATTGAATCGCGGCGTTGATCTGGTCGGCGCTGCGGTTTTGCTCCTGGCTGGAGGCCGAAATTTTTTGGATCAGTTCGGCGGTCTTTTGGATGTCCGGCACCAGTTTGCCCAGCATGTTGCCGGCCTTTTCCGCCACCGCGACGCTGGACGAGGAGAGGCCACCAATCTCGCTGGCCGCGGTTTGACTGCGTTCCGCCAGTTTGCGCACTTCGGCGGCTACCACGGCGAATCCCTTGCCTTGTTCTCCGGCCCGGGCGGCCTCGATGGCGGCGTTCAGGGCCAACAGATTGGTCTGGCGGGAAATTTCTTCGATGATGGAGATTTTTTCGGCGATTTCCTTCATGGCGGCCACCGCGTTCAACACCGCCTTGCCGGTTTCCACCGCATCCGTGGCGGCCTGTTGGGAGATTTTTTCGGTGATCTGGGCAGTGTCGTTGTTCAAGCGGATGCTGGCGGTCATCTGTTCCATGGCCGAGGAGGTCTGTTCGATGGCGGCGGCCTGCTCGGTGGAGGAGTTGGACAATCCCTGGGAGGCGTCCGACAGTTGCAGACTGCCTTGGGCCACCTCGATGGAGGCCAGTTTCACCTGTCCCAGTACCTCTTGCAACCGGGTGACGGTGGCCGACAAGGAGGTGGCCATCTGGCCCACTTCGTCTTTTTGCCGGATGTCGGTGGTGACGGTCAGATCCCCCTGGCCAAAGATTTCGGTCATCTTTTGTAGCGACCGGACCGGGACCGAAATGGCGTGACCGATGATCCAGGCGAGCACAGCACCGATCATCAGGATCACCAGACTGGTGGTCAGGGCCAGTTGGGCGTTGTGGCGCGCGTGGCTGTTGGTTTCATCGGCGGTTTTGCTCATGTCCGTGCTGGCCTCTTTGACCAGATCGGCAATCAGCGGCTCCATGGCGTGGATCGCGGCCCGCATTCTTTCCGCAGCCGCTTGGATCTCTTGGTCTTTTTCCACCAGGGCGGCAAAGGTTTGGGCGTAGGTCCGGGCAGCATTGGCGAGACTCTTCTTGTCGTCATCCGGAATGGTGGCGCTGGCCAATGCCTGATGGATGGCCTGGATGCGTTTGGCGACATGGGCTACGTATTTCTCTTCCCCGCGCAGTTGATAATCTTTTTCATCCTTGCGCAGTTCCAGATAGATCCGGGCCAGACCCGGCACATACAACGCCTGCAAGGCGTGTTCGATGTCGTGGGCGATCTCCCGATAGCCATGGGCCTGGCCGGATCCGTCCCCCTTGCCGGCGAGCAGGGCGGCGGAGGCGTTCTGGAAATCCTTCAGGTAAAGAGCGGCCTGATCGGAAAGCTGTTTCTTGATCGTGTCCGGCAGGGTGGACTCGGCTACAACAGTCGAGAATTGCTTGACATTTCCCTCCAGTTGCGTGACGTATTTGGCCTCCTTGCGCAACAGAAAATCTTTTTCGGTTCGGCGTGTTTGCAACAAGGCCAGATAGATCTCCTCGGTGTCGTAACGCAGAATCTGTTTTTCCATGGCGTGGGCCGCCTCCCGGAAGGCCCCTTGCAGACCGGATTGGGCGGTCAATCCCTTTTCGGTCTCGTTTGTGGCGACGGTTTTGAAGCTGTTGTAATACTCTTCGGTCCGTTTTTTGATTTCGGTGTCCAGGCGCAGGCTTTCGGCATCTTGATTGTCGGTGGCCTTCTGGAGCATGGTATCGACTGTTTTTTGGACCTCTTCCACGTTTTTGGTCACCGCGTCGAGATATTGGCTCTCCTTGCGCAGCAGGAAATCCTTTTCGGCGCGTCGGGCTTGCAGCATCAGGATGTTGGTGTTGAGGGCATTGGACTTTTCCACCTCCGTCCGTTCCAGGACATCCCCCTTGAAGCGGTCCAACGATTGGGTCAGGGTGGTTTGATACAGCCCGATCACCCCCAGAAACAATACCCCCACCAGACCGAATCCCCCGCCGACTTTGGTCCCGATGGTCAAATTGCGCAGCGTTTGCGTCATTCCCATGTTTCCCCCCCCAGGTATGGGTCTGATCACCTTCTTGTCAAAAGTGATCTTTTGAAATGGATGTTTGTCTCCATTAACTATCATTTAAGTTATAGATTATTTTTTGATGGCGTGCAATCAAAAATCTAATGACGGTTGCGTCGCTCCCGCAGCAGGGCGAAAACCGCCACAGGATCCGCCCCGGCCATGCCCAGTCGAGCGGCCAATGCCGGGTCGTCGGCGCGCAGAAAAGGATTGAGTCGTTTTTCCAGCCCCAGGGGGTGGGGCAGGGTGAATCCGCCACCATCGAGCATCTCCATGAAGCCCTGTTTCAAGGTGTGGAGTTCGGCCACATCGGGTTCCAGGTGGATGACAAAATCCAGATTGGCCAGGGTGTATTCGTGGCCGGCGAACAGACGGGTAGTGTCGGGCAGGGCGCGGAACCGGCTGAGGCTGTGCCACATCATGGCCGGGGTACCCTCGAACAGACGACCGCAGCCGAAACCGAACAGGGTGTCCCCGGGAAAAAGCGCGTCGTCCACCCGGTAGGCCAGATGTCCCAGGGTGTGTCCCGGCACCTCCATCACCTCGGCCACCCGATTGTCGTCGAGGAGAAGACGCGCCCCCTCGCTGACTGGCTGATCCAGACGGGGCAGGCGATGGGCGTCGTGACCCGCTCCCACCACCCGACCACCATGGCGTTGACGCAAGATGTCGATGCCGCCGATGTGGTCCGCGTGGTGGTGGGTGATGAGCAGATGAGACAGGGTGGCGGCTCGTTGATTCAGAAAGGCGCTCACCGGATCCGCCTCCCCGGGATCCACGACGGCATAGCGGTTCGGACCCGTGGCGATCATCCAGATGATGTTGTCCCGGGCCGCCGGGACAGCCTCGACGCTGGGATGGGGTTGGGGCATAATGACGACTCCTCGATTTTGAATGGAAAAAGTACCGATTAAAGGATGACCGTGGAAGCGATCCGTCTACAGAGTTGGTACGAATCCCCCCTGGGACGGACCGCGGCCCGTGTGGTGGGGGAGGCCATGGGGCGTTGGCTGCGAACCAATCCGTCGGGTCATACCTTGGGATTTGGTTATCCCCATCCTTATCTGGGGGATGGGGCGCCCCATCTCGGCACGGTGTTGGGTTGCTCTCCCGCCGAAATGGGGGTGGCCCACTGGCCCAGAGGGGGCGGCAATCGGATTGCCCAGGTTCGGCCCGATGCCTTGCCCTTTCCCGATGAATCCTTCGACCGGGTGATCATGACCCATTTGCTGGAGGGAGTGCAATCCCCCCGCGCCACCCTGCGGGAGACTTGGCGGGTGCTGGTGCCGGGTGGACGGGTGCTGGTGATGGTTCCCAACCGGGGAGGATTGTGGGCCAGACGGGATGCCACGCCATTCGGCTGGGGACGGCCCTATTCTCCGGCCCAACTGCGGGTCACCCTGGAGGAGTCGTTGTTTTTGTCCCGCCAATCCTGTTACGCCCTGTTCATGCCCCCCCTGGAAGGCAAACGCTGGCTTGCCGCCGCGTCGGCCTGGGAAAAGGCCGGCGCCCGCTGGTTCGCTCCGTTGGGGGGAGTGATTTTGTGGGAGGCGGAAAAGGTGGTGTACGCGGTGCCCAGTATCGACGCGGGTAATCGCCACACCTCTCCGCAGCGCCGTCTGGCCGTGCCGATGTGCAACAACAACCGGGTGCGGGAAGAAGAGGAGCGCAACCGATGAACGATATCAGCCGTATCGGCGCCTTTCTCGACGAGTTGCTGGTGGAACGGGGATTGGCGAACAATACCCTGGAGGCCTACCGCAACGATCTGGAGGGATTCGCCGGATTCATCGCGGCCCGGGGAGAGGGGTTGCTGTCCGTGAGCCGGGAGGATCTGGCCTGCTGGCTGGAGGATCTGCATCAACGGGGGTTGGCCGCCACTTCGGTGGCGCGCAAGCTGTCGGCGGTGCGGCGGCTGTTTCGGCATCTGGTGGAGCGGGAGGTGCGGGCCGACGATCCGGCCCGACTGCTCTCTTCTCCCAAGCGGCGGCGCACCCTGCCCAAGGTGCTGGACGAACGGGAGGTGAACGAACTGTTGGCCGCCCCCGACGATTCCACCCCGTTGGGATTGCGGGATGCGGCCATGCTGGAGACCCTGTACGCCACCGGCATGCGGGTGTCGGAGTTGGTCACCATCGGCACCCAGGACTTGAATGCCGAAATGGGTTTTTTTCGGGTGGTGGGCAAGGGGGACAAGGAGCGGATCACCCTGGTGGGGGAACGGGCCTTGGCCATGATCGCCCGTTATGTGCGTTCGGCCCGACCCGTCTTGATGCAAGGGTGCAAACCGACTCCGGCTTTGTTCGTCACCGCCAGGGGCGAACCGATGACCCGTCAGAATTTCTGGTATGTGATCCGGCGTCACGCGGCCATGGCCGGAATCGTCAAGACCATCTCTCCTCACGGTCTGCGCCATTCCTTCGCCACCCATCTGGTGAAAAACGGCGCGGATCTGCGGGGGGTGCAGATGCTGCTGGGGCACGCGGATGTCTCCACCACCGAAATCTACACCCATGTGGCCAACGAACGGCTGAAACAGGTCCATGCCCGGTTTCATCCCCGGTCTGGACGGGGCGCGGATTGACCACCGGTGGCGATTCTGGGTTGGGGGCGGCGCATGCGGTGTTCCATGCGGCGGATGCGGATCAGGGCGGCGATTTGTTGAAGTCGGATCCGGGCCATCTGCATGCGGGCGTCCGCCTGGGCCAAGGCCATCGACGCACGGCTGTGAACCGGTTCCGGCTCCGCGGCCAGAGAGCGGCGGGGAGGGCCGGCGCGGAATTGTTCCAGTCGATGTCGGATCCGGGCGCTGCGCATGCGTCCTTGGATCACGGCGTGTCTGGCCTGGGTCACGGCCCGGATCAGCGCGGCGCGAATGGGCAGGGGATCGGTTTCCGCGAGGGTGTCGATGGGGGGTGGGGTCCAGATGCGGGCGCCGTTTTCCGGGGGCAGCCGGACCGAGTCCGCCGCATGGTGGTATTCGTAAGCGCCGTCCGGCGACAGGGTGTCGAAGGAGCCGTCCCCATGGGTGACCCGATGGCCCTGGTCCAGGCTCCAGGTGTGCAAGGTGCCGTGGATGTCGGACCAGGAGCCGGAGCCGTTGGTCTGCAACACCCCGATGGCCCCGTCCGGTGACAGATGGGTGAACTCGGTGGGTTCCCAGGCTTCGCAATGGTGCCGATTGTGGGACAACTCCCCGGAGGCCTCTCCCTGCCAGGACTCCCGGATCCCATCGGTCCGGACCCAGGTGCCTTTTTGATGGTCCGGCTCCCAGGTGCCGGTGACGGGACCGCGTTGCTGGGTCCATACCCCGTGGCCTGTCGCATCCCAACGGGATGACAGAATGGCATCGGCAAAAGTGCCGGATCCGTCGGCGTTCAGACTCCAGGTGGCCCCCACGGGATCCCGTCCCCCCCGGTTGCCCTGGTCATCCCACCAGCCCGAGTAGCCCGATCCGTCCCGCCAGCCGCCGGAACCGGTGCCGGTTTCGTAGAGGCAGGAACCGTCCCCGCCGTGGGCGCCCCGGGATCCATCCGCCATCGACCATCCCCCCAGCCCGGTTCGATCCATCCAGAACCGTACCCGGTGGTGCTGCCAGATGATCAGACCGTCGGTCTCCAGGGTGGCCAGGGCATGGTCCGGGGTGCGCAGGGTGTGGATGTCGGCGCCATCCCAGATCAGCTCCTCTCCCGTTTTTCCCAGCCAGCTTCCGGATCCGTCGGCGGCGTAACGCATGCGGTCGCCTTGCGCATCGCTGTGGCTTTCCGCCCCTGTGGGGGTGAACGACTCCCGGATGTCGTGATCCGGGCCGGGAAAAGTGCCCATATCATAAGAAGAGGGCAGAAATTCCACCCCGTCCGGGGTGATGAACAGGGCTTCCCGGTAATCGTTCCAAAGTTCCACCGAACCGTCCGGATGGTGGATCCCGCCGGATCCGTCCGCCTGAAACCATCCCCGGGTGTCGTGGGGGGTGGTCCATTCCCCTTTGCCCTCCGGATCCCAACTGGCGTGGGAGCCGTCTTTGGCGTGCAGGTGTCCCGAGCCATCTCCGAGAACCGTCAAGCGGATTCCGTGGAGGGGTTCGGTGTAATCCATCGAACCATCCTGCCGCCAGACCCCCACGGATCCATCCGCGCCGTGCCAGGAGCGTTCCCCCTGGTCATTCCATTGGCCCGTGGAGCCGTCCGGCTCCCGGAAACTCCCGGAGCCGTGGGTGTCCCAGGTGAGGGTGTGGTCTGGATGCGTGATGGCGTGGTCGGGCATGAAGGGGATCGCGTTCTTTATCAAGACAGATAGGGGGTCAAATCCACCGTATCGATTTGGGAGGCGCTCAGATATTTCTCCGCATACTGTTGATATACGCCGCTTTTCAGGAAAATGACGAACAGATCCGGGTCGATGTGACCGTCTTTTTTCATGAAGCCCATGATCTTGATGGCCTGACTGAGGGTTTTCGGCTCTTTGTAGGGACGATCCGTGGCGGTCAGCGCCTCGAACACATCGGCGATGGCCATGATCCGGGCCGGAACGGACATCTGGTCCCGTTGCAATTGACGGGGATAACCCGTGCCCCGCATGGTTTCGTGATGGGCGCCGGCGAACTCCGGTACCCGGGCCATGGAGTCGGGAAAGGGGAGGTTTTCCAGCATGGCCAGGGTCTGCACCACATGTTCGTTGATCTTGTAACGCTCCTCATACGTGAGGGTGCCCCGTTCGATGCACAGATTATAGATTTCCCCCATGTTGTACAGGTGTTCCGGCACCGGCATGCGGATGCCCATGGACTCATCCCGCATGGTGGTATCCCGCTCCCTGGGGATGATGTGTTCGACTTTGTCGGCCAACAGGGGTTCCGGCACATGCAGGCCGCGGGCTTCCGGGGGCTTGCGCTTGAGTTCCGCGTAGGACAGACCCAGGGTGTCGTCGAAATGGCGGATCCAGGTTCGTTGCGCCAGGGTGCGGATCCGCTCCTTGTCGGCGGCGGTCATGAACTCCCCCCCCACATTGGCCCGGGCGATGAAGGCGAACGCCTCTTGCAGCGTGGCCAGTTCGGCCTCCAAGGTCTGTCGTACGGTTTGCGGATCTGACTGGCCGGCCAGCAATGCTTGCAGACAGGCGATTTCCGCGTCCCGATGCAGCACCTCGAAGCGCATGCGCACCTCGTGGATGCGGTTGTGGATCCCTTCGAGTTTGGTGGCCTTGTCCACCACATACTCCGGGGTGGTCACCTTGCCGCAGTCGTGCAGCCAGGAAGCGATGCGCATCTCCTGGTGTTCGTCTTCGGTCATGGTGAAGTCGGTGAATCCGGGATGATCGGTTTCGCACACCGCCTGGGCCAGCAGACGCGCCAGTTCCGGCACCCGTTCGCAGTGTCCGCCGGTATAGGGGGATTTGGCGTCGATGGCGGCGGCGATCAGTTGGATAAAGGCGTCGAAGAGATCTTTCTGGGCTTGCAGCAACAATTGATTGTCCAGGGTCATGGCGGCCTGGGCGGCCAGGGCCTCCACGAAGGTGATCACCTCCGGATCAAACGGAATCACTCCGCCGGTGTTCGGGTCGGTGGCGTTGATCAATTGCATCACGCCGATCACCTTGCCTTGACGGGGTTTCAGCGGCACCGTGAGAAAGGATTGGGAACGATAGCCGGTTTTCTGGTCAAACTGCCGCACGCCGGAAAAATCGAATCTGTGGGAGTCGTAGGCGTCTGCGATCACCACGGTTTCGCTGGAGTTGGCGGCATAGGCGGCGACGTTTTTCAGATTGGGGGTGCCATCGGGTTGCGTCATGGCCACGGGGGGCATGAGGACCGGTTGGTGACCCGCCCCCCCCATGGAAATCCCCAAAGAGTCGGTGCGCACGATGGTGAAGCGCAGCAAATCATCCTTGGTGCGCAGATACAAGGTGCCGGCATCCGCGTGGGTCAGGGCCTTGCCACCCAGCAGAATGTTTTCCAGCAGGGTGTCGATATCCCGCTCCTGGGCCAGGGAGACCCCGAGTTCGACCAGTTTTTGCAGCTTTTCTTGGGAACGCACCAGATCCGCCGTGCGTTTGCGCACGGTTTGTTCCAGGGTTTCGGCGTGCCGTTCCAGGTTCTGGTGGGCGCGATTCAGATCTTCTTGCTGCAATTGGATTTGCTGGTGGGCCTGTTTGACCTTTTGTTCGTTGCGGTCGCTCATGCGCAGGATTTTTTGTGTGCCTTTGAGCAGCTTTTCGTATCCCTTCAGCAGGTTGCCCAAACCGGCGCGCAACTGCTCCGCCGGAATCTCCGGATTTTCCAGCAGGGCTGCGGCTTGGGCGATGGCGGTGTTTTCACCCTCGAAGAGGTCGAAACTCATGTGGGATCACCTTGTTTGCGGGTCGATTTTTTGATGGCTGGATACCGGGATATCCGTTCAAGCGGGATTGTGACTATAACTATTTTTTGTCTGTGCTGATTAATGCATTTTTGTTGATTATAGAGGAAACGGTTTGTGGCGCAAGAAAAATTTACAATTCATTGAAGTGTTTCAGTAAAAGCAATACCAGAAATGGCGGCATTGAAAAAAACCGCGGGACAAAAAAATGGATTGATCCCCCTCCCTGAATCCGATAGTGTGATCTCCGTCGGCATTCTTGTGCCCTTTCCCATGCGCGTCATGGTTTCTGGCAAACGTGGGCTGCGGGTTTTGGCTTCCGGCGTTTGTCGGTTCCCTTGATCGGCCCCTGCCGGGGGGCTGGGTCATCTTTTGCTTTACAACCCTTCAGGAAATTGTATGATGTCTCCAACCATACTGGAAAATTCATCCAAACCCCGCAAAAAAGGCAGGAATTTTCCGCCCTGCATGGCCTGTCACGCGGATCCGGGTTTTACCTGGACCTGCGACTGTGGTGTGGCCCTGTGTACCGAATGTCTCTGCCGCAACACCGATTTATGGATGGGAGGGGGGCGCACTTGGCGTTGTCCGCAATGCGGCAAGGAGCACCTCGGACCCAATCGATAGCCACCCTTTGGGCCGCATGTGAGTCATCATGCCGGCTGCGGATTTGAAACCTTCTCCGATGAAATCTTTTTGGCCATCTTTGTCGCTTCCATTCCGTTTTGCCGGGGGGGTGGGCCTTGTGGTGGTTTTGGGTGCCGGCCCCTTGTGGTGGCATTACGCGCTCGCGCAACAGGCCCACCCTGCGGCTTCATCTCTGGTGGAAGGGCTGTTCTGGTCGGCGTTGACCGCCTCGGCAGTCGGCGCAACGGTGCTGGTGCGGTTGACGGTCCGGTTGCGCCGGCTTTTCAGGGGACTCGACCGGCTCGCGGAGACCAGAACCCGAGGCGAATCGCTGGCCGCCGGGGGGGATGTGCCACCGGAACTCCGGGCCTGGATGGATCGCCTGCAAAGCGGAAGCGGGGGGTGCGACGATGTGCAGACGGTGATGGCCCTGCACGCCGGCAGTCTCACCGCCTGCGCCTCGGAGTTGATGAAAATGCGGGGATTGCTCCGGGACGATGCGGAAAAATCCCGGGAAAATGTCACGGTGGTCTCGAAGCAAAACGATCTGCTGGCGTCCGAGATCGAGCGGGTCACCCAATCGGTGCAGGAGACCATGGAGAATCTCACCGCCATTTCGGCGGCTTCGGTGCAGGTGTCGTCCAGTGTGTTGACCATCGCCGCCGGGGTGGAACAGTCCAGTGTCTCCATTGCCGAACTGGCCACCTCGTCCCAGCAGATCACCGGGGAGATCGGCATCGTCAGCCACAACATGGGAGAGGTGGATGTCTCGGTACGCAACGCATCGTTGGCCGTGGGTGAAATGAACGACTCCCTGGAGACCATCCGTCAGCAATGCCAAGCCGCCGCCCGGGAGTCGGACCAGACCAGCCTGCGTGCCCACGACAGCGAATCCATCATGGTACGACTCGCCGACGCCACCCACGAGATCAGTCATGTGGTGGAGATCATCGACACCATCGCCGATCAGACCAAAATGCTCGCCCTGAACGCCTCCATCGAGGCGGCGGGGGCCGGGGAGGCGGGGCGGGGATTCGGGGTCGTGGCCAACGAAATGAAGGATCTGGCCCAAAAGACCGCCAACGCCACCAAACTGATCCTGGATCGCATCCTGGAAATCAAGCAAACCAGCGTGGCCGTGGCGGATTCCAACCATGAGATCGTCTCCAGCATCGAACGGATTACCGCGGCCACCACCGAAATCTCCAACGCCGTCAACGTCCAGATGGAGACCACTCTGGCCATCGGTCGCGACATGGAGCGGATCGCCACCGCCACCGGTTCCGTGGCCCAGGGCACCGAACGCCTCATGGTTTCGGTCGCCGATGTTTCCCGTTCCGCCGCCGAGGTCAAACTCGGCACCACGGAGATCGCCCGTTCCTCTTCCGATGTGGCCCAGGCGGCCCAGGCGGCGGCCCAGGATACCAATCAGGCCCTGGAACGGGTGCTGGGCATTTTGGAATCGGCCCGCAAAACCCGTGACGCCTCCCTGCTGGTGCGGGAATGCATGGAAAACGCCAGCCAGACCGCCTCCCTGATGCACGGTTCCGCCACCCAGTTTGATCGTCTGGGGGGGGTGCTTCAGGACATGATCAACGCCTTTTACGCCACCCGCCTCGATCTGACGGAACAGACCGCCCCCTTCTTTGATATGCGCGCCATCAAGGAGGCGTTTTTGTTGTTGCAGGCGCGGCTGGAACTGGCCTTGAGCGGGCGTCACCCCTTCGAGGCGGGAGAAGCGGCCCGCATCGTCGCGGGTTGCCTGCACACGTTGCAAACAGGATCCGATCCCGCTTTCCGGGAGTCGGCCTTGTTTCAGGATGTCTCCCGTCGCGCCGGGGCGCTGTTGGAGCAGGCCGAAGCCCTTGGCCAGCGGATCACTTCCTGTGCATCGAGCGCAGCGCCGGAGGCGGAAAAAGCGTTGGTGGATCATTTGCAGGCCCGCAATCTTTTTTTCCGCAATCTGGATCGGCTCTATCTGGGAGAGCGGGAACTGGAGGTGGTCTGTCGTCCCTTCTTCCCCTGGGATGAGCGTCTGGTCACCGGAGTGCGGGAGGTGGACGCGGATCACAAAAAACTGGTGGACATGGTCAACCGGTTGCACCTCGCCATGAAAGAAGGAGAGGGACGGGAGGTGCTTGGTGCCTTGCTCAAGGAGTTGGCGGATTACACGATCTTTCATTTCCGGCGCGAAGAGGAGTATTTCGCCCGTTATGGCTATCCGGATATCGCCGCCCACATCCGGGAACATCAGAAACTCCTCGCCGCCGTGGCGGACCTGATCCAGCGTTTCGAGGCCGGTGATTTTTCCGTGGCCATCGATCTGTTGGCCATTGCCAAAAGCTGGCTGATCGAACACATCATGGATGTGGACATGCGGTTTGTGCCTTTCTTGAAGAGCAAAGGGCTGGATTGAGTTGCACCGTGACCATCCGGAATCGACTCCTGGCATTTTTTCTGGCTGGTTGCGCGCTGGTCTGGTGGTCGGGAGCCTGCGCCACAGAGGGGGTCAATCCGTTGGCGTTGCGTCCGCTGATGGAAGGTCTCCCCGCCACTCCCCATCTTTGGATTCTGGAAGATCGAGAGCGCGGATTGACGGTGGCGGATCTCGTCCGTCCCGAAGTGGCGCGACGCTTTCGACCGGTGGGTCCGATCACCAGTCAGGGACTTTCCGGCTCCGCGTGGTGGTTGAGACTCGAAGTGGTCAATCCGGATCGGCAACCCTTGCGCTGGTTTCTGCAAACCTCCAGTCCCACTCTGGACTACCTGGACCTGTTCCAGATGATGCCGGATGGCCCCCCCCAGGTTTGGCGGCTCGGGGATCGGCGTCCGATACAAAACGTCTCCATCTCCCCGGAACTCCCGGTGATCCCCCTGGTGAGCCAGCCCGGGGAACGCACCATCCTTTACGCCCGTCTGGCCTTCGAGCAGGTCGGCTTCATCGATACCGACTTGTTGCTGTGGAGTCCGGAAGCCTTCCATCTGAATCATGACCGCAACGGCCTGTTGACCGGGATCTATCTGGGCGGCTTGCTGTTCATGGCTTTTTACAATCTGTTTATTTTCTTCTTCACCCGCATGCGGGAATATTTATGGTATGTGGCCTATGTGGCGGGATTCGCCTGGGCCACCATGGCGGTCACCGGGCTGGGGCATCGCTATTTTTATACGGAATCGGTTGCGTTGACCGAGCATGTGCCCACGTTGTCGATTCAGGTGTCGTTGATCCTGGGGGTGCAGTTCAGCCGGGTGTTCCTGGATTCGGCCCGTCAGGCGCCCTGGATGGATCGGGTGTTGATCGGGGGCATGATCGGTCTGGGGACCACCATGGTGCTGATCCTGGCCGGGTTGAAGCTGGTGGCCATGAAGAGCCTGCTCGTGTTGTGCGGATTGATGATTCCGATCATGCCCCTGATCGGTCTGTATCTGTGGTCCCGGGGTCAGGACCGGGCCAGACTGATGATTCTGGGATGGAGCTTCATGCTGGCCGGATTCGCCATCAGTCTGGGGCGCTATTATGGTTATCTGCCCACGTCGTTTTTGACCATCTGGGGGGGGCGGCTGGGACTGTGGCTGGAAGCGGCCTTTTTGTCGTTGGCACTGGTGGATCACATCAACATCTTGCGCCGGGACAAGGACTTGGCCATCCGGCGGGAAAACGAGGCCATGCTGTTGGCCAAAACCGAACTGGAAACCCGGGTATGGGAACGGACCCGGGATCTGCAAGAGGCCAAAAAACGGGCCGATGACGCCAATCAGGCCAAGAGTCTCTTTCTGGCCAACATGAGCCACGAGATCCGTACCCCGATGAATGCCATCATCGGCTTGTGTCATCTGGTGCTGCGGGATCGTCCCGAGGAACGGCACGGCAAACAATTGGTCACCATCCGCAACGCCGCCCTCGCCTTGTTGGGCATCATCGACGACATCCTCGATTTTTCCAAGATCGAAGCCGGCGCGTTGCAAGTCGAAAGCATTGCCTTTTCCTTGCAGGATCTCATCCACGAAATGGTCCGACTCATGGCCCCCCGGGCCGAGGAGAAGGGATTGTCGTTTCAACTGGTGGGGTGCGGCGGCAGCGATCTGGTGTTGATGGGAGATCCGTTGCGGTTGCGTCAGGTGATTCTCAATCTGCTTTCCAATGCCATCAAGTTTACCGGCCGGGGGGCGGTGCGGCTGGTGGTGGAACGGATCACGGAAAACGGGGAGCCGCGCTGGATCCGCTTCGCGGTCGAAGACAGCGGTATCGGCTTGAGCCGGGAGCAGCAGGAAAAATTGTTCAAGCCGTTTCAGCAGGCCGACATCTCCCATGCCCGCCGTCACGGAGGCACGGGTCTGGGGTTGGCCATCTGCGAACGGTTGGTCATCGCCATGGGGGGACACATTTCCGTGGAGAGCGCCGTCGGAGTGGGCAGCACCTTTTCCGCCTGGCTTCCCTGGTCCGCGGGTACGCTGGATGTCGGCGAGTCGACCCGCGTCGCCAGTGGTCCAGCGCCGGTTGTGGGTGGTCAGACCTGGGCCCCCGCGGAAGAGGCTCTGCTTCGCATCCGGGGCGCCTCCGTGCTGTTGGTGGATGACATCGCCTTGAACCGGGAGATCGCCCGGGCTTTCCTGGAAGGATATGGACTCCGGGTCACGGTGGCGGAGGATGGGCGGGAGGCGGTGAATCTGGCAGGCGCCATGGCTTTCGATCTGGTGCTGATGGATATACAGATGCCCGGCTTGAATGGTCTGCTGGCCACCCGGGAGATCCGACGCCTGCCGGGTCGGGAGGCGTGGCCTATCCTCGCCATGACTGCCCACGCCCTGGACGAGGATCGACGCGCCTGTCTGGAGGCGGGCATGAACGACCATCTCACCAAGCCGTTGGATCCGGAGCGCTTCTTCACCAAGCTGGTGCAGTGGATTCCCCCCCGCACGCCTTTGGTCCAAACGGAGACGACGCGCTCCGAACCGGTGGCGGCTTGCGATTCGGTGGCCCTGCCGGATCTGGAACGGTCCGGCCTCGATCTGGAACGGGCCTTGCGGTTGGTGCATGGCAATCGTCGGGTGTTGCGTCTTTCTTTGGATGCTTTCGCACGGGACCATCGGGAGGCGGCGGTGCGCATCCGTACCGCCTGGGAGCAGGGACAAACCGAAGGAATCAAACCGTTGGTCCATGCCCTCAAGGGATTGTCGGGCAATCTGGGAATGACGCGTCTCGGGGAGTTGGCCCGCACGCTGGATGAAGGTCTGGCCCGGGGGACGTTCGTGGCAGGGGATGTGCTTGCGTTGATCGGGGAGTTGGAGCGGATCCTGATCGTTTTGGCACGCCTCGATCCCCTGGCTCCTCTGGAGTGCCCGCTCCCGTCGGCCCCTGGGGGGGAGAGGGATCGGGTTGGTTTCGAGGCGCAATGTCAGATGTTGCGGCGTCTGCTGGAAACCGGAGACTTTTCCGCCCAGGATCAGTTGCCGAAGATCGCCGCCCATCTGGGTGGCCGTGGGGCACGGCTCTTTTCCCTTTTGGAGTCCCAGACCGCGGCCTTTGCCACCGAGGAAGCCCTGGTCACCCTGGCCGCCTTGCAACGAGAGATGCGGAGCTGATCCGGTCGTTCCCGGCTGTGCATGGCAGGTCACCCCAGAAAAACGTGAAACTGGACACTCCTTACCAATAAGGCAATCGTCTTATGTCTCCTTCCCGTCATACGCACTTTTTTTTGCAGGGCAACCGTGCGGTCATTGCCCGTCGTTGGCCTCGGGTGTGGGCCTGGTTGACGCAAGCCCCGGAACGTCTCGTTTTGGGGTGGGAGGAGGGGAAAACACCTCAGGTGGATGGTCGTCTGGTGTGCAGCCATCGGGATCCGGAGGCCGAGGCCCGTTGGCAGTTGGCCTCCATCCCGACCGACAGCGCTTGTGTGTGGGTCTATGGTGTGGGTTCCGGTGCCGTGGCCCGGTTGCTGTTGCGTCGCGTTTCCCTGGAACGCCTGGTGGTGGTGGTATGCGACGCGGCCACCGCCCGGATCTCCCTGGAAGGGTTTGATCATAAAGAGTGGCTGGAAGATCCCCGGGTGACATGGCAAACCCCCGGCGAACATGGGGAGTGGCTCCGGTCTCCGGCGGTGTTCATTCCCTTCGACTGGCAGAACGCGTTGCCTGGCACCCAGGGCGAGGGGTTGCGCAACCGGATTCAATGTGAACTGGACTCGGCCATCTTGAATCAGGATGCCCGGCGTCTTCCCTGGCTGAAGTCTCATATCGATGACAATGCCCCATACTGGCAGCAAGACCCGGATATCGCCACGCTCGCCGGCCAATGGCAGGGACAAACCGTTGTGGTGGCGGCGGCAGGTCCGACCCTTTCGGACCATTTCGGGGCGTTGGCGACGGCCCGTCATCCTGTGATCGCGGTGGGTGCGGCGCTCAAGCCGTTGCTGAACGCGCGGATCCGACCGGATATCGTGATCACTCTGGATCCGACGCCGATCATCGTCCACCATTTTCATGCCGACTTGAGCCTGCTGCAAGAGACGGTGCTGGTCTATTTTCCCGCCACCGATCCTTGGATCGTGGCCCATTGGCCGGGTCCGCGTCGGGTGGCCTGCAGCGACGGGATTCTTTACGCGTCGTTTCTGGAACACAGACCAGCGTGTACGCGCCTTTTTACCAGCGGCACCGTGACCCATGCCGCAGCGGATCTGGCCCGTTTGCTGGGAGCGGGTCGGGTGCTGCTGATGGGAGCGGATTTCTCATTTCCCGATGGAAAAAGACATGTCGCGGGTACGGCCCACAGTCAGGTCGCCTTTTCGGCCTCGGAGAGCCTGGTGAATGGTTGGGGCGAACCGGTGCCCAGTCAGCCGGCGATGAAAAGTTTTTGTCACGATCTGGAGGTGCTGATCGTGCGTCATCCCACCATCGCATGGTTTCAGGCCAGCCGTCGGGGCGCCCGGATCGCCGGTTGCCACTATCCGGAAGGCAGCGATCTGGAAGCGTTCCTGGCTGCGCCGTTTCAGCCGGCCAACCCGCTTCCGGTCGAACAGATCCGGATTGCGGCCCGAAAGAAGGCGCGTCAGCGCCTGTGGTCGGAAACGGAACATCTGCTGGCGCCCTTGGAGCGGGACGAATCCCTTTCCATGGAGGACGGATTGCTGCTGGTGATGGCCCGTCTGCATCACGGTGCCCGTGAACAAGCCTTGTCCCTGCTGGATGCGCTGCTCGACCGTTCCCCGACCGATCTGGCGGTCCGGATTCGTTTGATGGCGCTGCGGGGGGAGGGGTTGATTCCAAGCGAACCGGATGAATCCCTCCATTTGTTGCGTGGTGCGTTGAATTGGGCTCAAGCATCTGGATTGGCGGACGAAGAGGCCTTTGTGACGGTTCGTCTGGCCCGTTTTTATCGGCATCGGGGCCAACTGCAACCGGCGTTGACCCGATGGCGGGAGGTGGTCGAACTCACGGGCTCCGGGACGGAGCGCGCCTTCTATCAGATGGAATGGGCGGATCTCTTGCAACAGACTGGACAGGTCATGGCCGCCGAAACACTGTTGCAGGAAGCGGCGCAGGTCTGTGAACGGGAGGGACTGGTTTGTGGCGCCGCCCAGGCCCGACATCAACGGTTTGTCTTGAGGATGGCGTTTCCGGATGGGGATCCCCCCGAAGATCCCGACTGTCGCCGCAAGGTTGCCCAGGTGATCGAGGCGTTTCGTCAGGGCCGTGTGGCGACGGGCAATCAGGCCATGGTTGGCAGCATCGACTGTCTGTTGAAAGCCATTCAGGCCGGGCGCATCCAACCGCGTCCCCCCTTGCCTCAGGTGCTGAAATCCGTGGTCATGGCCCAGGCCAACCGCGACTGGGTCCGGGTGGCGGATCTGCTGGAATTTGAACTGTCGTCATTTTTTTCGGTATGAGCCTTGGCGTTCGGTCGGATTCAACGGTTCTGCCCCATGGCAGACTCGCGGAGTGAAGCGCCATTTTTTTGCAGACCTTTTTTCACGCCAAGGGATCCCCCATGAGTCAAAATTCTTTGCCCCGCATCCTGATCGTCGATGACGAGCAGCACAATCTTCAGGTGCTGGGCAACGCGCTGAAAAATCTGGCCCAGATTTTTGTCGTCACCTCCGGCGAACAGGCCTTGCGCAAGCTGGCCACCGCCCCATATCCGGACATGATTCTTCTGGATATCGTCATGCCCAGGCTCGACGGCTTCGAGGTGTGCCGCAAGGTCAAGGAGCAGGCGGTTCTGGCCGACATTCCGGTGATTTTCATCACCGCCATGGATTCCGAGGCCGACGAGGCCAAAGGATTTGCCCTGGGGGCGGTGGATTTCATCACCAAGCCGATTCGTCCGGCCATTGTCGTGGCCCGGGTTTCCACCCATCTGACTTTGCAGGCCCGCAAGCGGGAGTTGATCCACGCCCGCAAGGAGGCCGAAGAGGCCAATAAGGCCAAAAGCGCTTTTCTGGCCACCATGAGTCATGAAATCCGTACCCCGCTCAATGGCATTCTCGGCATGGCGGAACTCCTGAGCGAAATCGACATGGCCGACCAGGGACGGGAGTATGTCCGGGGGCTGATCAACTCCGGTCGGGCGTTGTTGACCATCATCGACGATGTGCTGGACTACTCCAAGATCGAAGCCGACAAGTTGCGCATGGAGTCCATCCCCCTGGATCCCCACGCCATGTTGAACGATCTGGCCATGCTGTTCCGGGGGTTCGCCGGCAAACGCCGGATCGATTTCAAGCAAGACATCGCCGACACTCTGCCGGAATGGATTCTGGGGGATCCGACCCGGTTGCGTCAGGTGCTGGTCAACCTGCTTTCCAACGCGGTGAAGTTCACCCATGCAGGCAGCGTGACCCTTTCTGCCACCCCTGCGATGGATTCCAGGCTGGGACGGGCGGTGCGCTTCGAGGTGCGGGATACCGGGGTGGGCATCTCCCGGGAGCAGTTCGCGAAACTGTTCCAGGCCTTCGAGCAGGCCGAAACCTCCACCACCCGCCGTTATGGCGGCACCGGATTGGGACTGGCGATCACCCGCAAGCTGGTCGGATTGATGCAAGGGCGCATCGAGGTGGAAAGCACCCCCGGGGTGGGTAGCTGTTTTGTGGTGGTGCTGCCCATGGAGATGTGTGATCCCCAGTCGTCCAGCTCCCGGGACAGCTCTTTGGCGGATCCGGGATTTGCCCGGGGGGCGCGGATTCTGGTGGCTGAGGGCGATCCCATCAATCGGGCGGTGTTGCGGGGCATGTTGAAACGTTTCGATCTGCGTGTGGAATTCGCCGACAATGGACGGCAGGCTCTGGAGATTCTGGCGCGTTCCGCCTTCGATTTGATTTTCATGGATTGCCTGATGCCGGAAATGGATGGTTACGCCACCTGTCGGGCGATTCGTGCCCAGGAGCAGGATCGTCACACCCCCATCGTGGCCATGACCGCCTTTGCCTTGCAGGAGAACCGGGAGATGTGTCTGGCCGCGGGCATGGACGACTGTCTGTCCAAACCTGTCACCCGTTGGGGGATTCAATCGGCCATGATGCGTTGGCTTTCGGATCGGATTGCAACGCCTTCTTGACGGCAATCCGGCCATGGGAGAGGCGGCGGGGAGGGGGGTGAGAGGGCCGGAGGTCATGGTTGCATCGGAAGTCCAATGGTGCGCCGCAGCGTGGCGTCAAGGTCTGGAAGACCAGGGGGACGGGGGTGATCCGCGGGGCTGAACCTGGAGGAACTGGAGGCGGCGGTGGGACGCGCCATCATGTTGTTGCAAGAGTATGCTGGGGAGGAATAATGAATTTGATGTCATCGGAGGTGCGGAAAAAAATAAATCAAAAATAATAAATCATTATTCTTGATGTGATAAAAACCGCTCCTGGATACGCCTGTCCCCTGCGCTTATGTTGCACCGCAATGCGCTAGTGGGTTGATAGAAAATATGTATTAACAATCAAGAATATTGATATAGTCTTTTATAGAAGAAATTTATTCTTGAAGGTCGGAACTCTTTTGTATATTATGGTCTCTATACGGGGACATCAGCAAAATTGGTGAATGTTAAAACTAAGAATCAATATTAAACATCTTGAGTTTTCCTAGAACATCCCAGGAGTGACCTAATGAGCGAACAAGAACAGCAGAAAGACCAATCTTTTCAACTCAATCCAACGCCCATGCTGGACGATTTGGAAAATGGTCCTTGGCCAAGCTTCATCAAGGGCTTCAAGGAGACGGCGCAACGCACCGGCAAGACCATGGTGCGCGGTGTTCTCGATCAACTCAACTATTCCTACGAGACCCGCATGGGGTATTGGAAGGGGGGTGTGGTCGGCGTTCATGGTTATGGCGCCGGGATCATCAGCCGCTACAGCATGATCAGCGACAAGTTCCCCGAAGCCACCGAATTCCACACCATGCGCATTCAGCCTGCTCCTGGTCTGCATTACAATACCAAGTCCCTGCGCCACATGTGCGATGTCTGGGAAAAATACGGCTCGGGTCTGATCTCCATGCATGGCCAGACCGGCAACCTGCAACTCCAGGGCATCAAGGCGGAGTACGTCCAGGCCTGTTTTGACGAACTCAACCAGGAAGGCTGGGATCTGGGTGGCGCCGGCGCCACGGTGCGTACCGGTCTGTCCTGCGTGGGTCCGGCCCGCTGCGAGCAGGCCTGCTACGACACCTTGCACGCCCATGGCAAAGTACTCTCTTATTATTCCGATCTGACCCACCGTCCCCAACTCCCCTACAAAGCCAAATTCAAGTTCTCTGGATGCCCGAATGACTGCACCAACAGCATTCAGCGCAGCGACTATTCCGTGATCGGAACCTGGCGGGACGATATCAAGATCAACGAAGCCGAAGTGGAAAAATTCATCGAGGCCAAGGGTGTGGACTATCTGGTCAACAACGTCATCACCCGTTGTCCCACCAAAGCCATCACCCTGCAAGGCGGCAAAATGGTCATCGACAACCGGGATTGCGTGCGCTGCATGCACTGCCTGAACGTCATGCCCAAGGCCCTGTCTCCCGGAGACGACCGTGGCATCACCCTGCTGGTGGGTGGCAAGGGTCACCTGAAAGTGGGCAACATGTTGGGATCGGTCATGGTTCCCTTCATGAAGATGGAAACCGAAGAGGATATGGATGCCTTCATCGAGTTGGTGGACCGCATGATCGACTACTGGTCGGAAAACGGCCTCGATCACGAACGGATCGGCGAGTGCATTGAACGGGTCGGCATGCAGCAGTTCTTGGACGCTGTTGGCCTGGAGGCGTCCGTGGAGATGGTCTCCCATCCCCGCGACAATCCGTTCTTCAAGGCCGGTGAGTACTCCACCGACGAAGACGAGCGGGATGCCGCCTGATCGCGGACCCCATCACGAATCACTACAGGCACCATTAATCAAATTCAGGGAGATGTATGACCCATGGCTACTGCGCGTACCTGGAAGACCGTCGAGAACGGTCCCCATGATCTGGACGAATTCCTGCACCCCGTCAGCAAAAAGAACTATGGCAAATGGAGCCATCACGAACGGCCCCGTCCCGGTGTCTTGAAACATGTGGCCTTGAGCGGCGACGTGCTTTTCACCGTGCGTGCCGCCACCCATCGTCAGGTGACGGTGGATATCGTGCGTCGCTTGTGTGACCTGGCGGACCGTTACGCGGATGGTTATCTGCGTTGGACCGTGCGCAACAACGTCGAATTCATGACCCCCAACGCCGAAAACGTCGATCCGTTGATCGCCGCTTTGGAAGCCGCCGGTCATCCGGTGGGCGGCACCGGCCCCTCGGTGAGCGCCATCGCCCATACCCAGGGCTGGCTGCACTGCGACATCCCCGCCGTGGACGCCTCGGGCGTGGCCAAGAGCATCATGGATGCCCTGTTCCACGACTTCGCCCACGAAGAAATGCCCAACCGGGTCCGTCTCACCACCTCTTGCTGCGAAATCAACTGCGGTGGTCAGGCCGACATCGCCGTGGTGGTGCAACACACCCGTCCGCCGCGCATCAATCACGAAATCCTCGCCAACGTCTGCGAAATGCCCAGCACCGTGGCCCGTTGCCCCGTGGCCGCGATCCGTCCCACCACGGTCAATGGCAAACCCTCGCTGATGGTCGTCGAAGAAAAATGCATCTATTGCGGCGCCTGCTTCGGTGCCTGCCCGGCCATGGAAATCAACCATCCGGAACACTCCAAGCTCGCCATCTGGGTCGGCGGCAAGAACTCCAACGCCCGCACCAAACCCGCCAACATGAAACTGGTGGCCCATGGCCTGCCCAACAATCCGCCCCGTTGGCCGGAAGTGGGGGAACTGCTCAAAAAAATTCTCTCCGCCTACAAGGCCGGTGGTCGGGATTGGGAGCGTCTGGGTGAGTGGATCGATCGCATCGGCTGGAAACGGTTCTTCGAGGAGACCGGTCTGCCCTTCGACAAGTTCATGATTGACAATTATCGTCATGCCCGTGTGTCGTTCAATCAGTCCGCCCACATCCGGTTCTGACGGGGGAGCGCGATGATCGAAACCAACCCCATGTATCAATCGGCCAAGGACTGGGTCTACCCGCCGTTTTCCCTGGAGCAAGGGCTGGATCGCGTGGTCGCCTATGGCGACCGCAGCGGCAAATGCCCGACCTACGTGGAGCGGTTGCCTCCCTGTTCCAACGCCTGTCCCGCCGGAGAGGACATCCGAGGCTATCACAACCTGATCCGTGGCACCTGGAAGGATGGTCCGGATGCGTGGGAGGCGGCTTTCCGTCGTCTCACCCGCACCAACCCCTTTCCCGCCGTCATGGGACGGGTCTGCCCGGCTCCGTGTCAGGGGGCGTGCAACCGTCAATATCGGGATGAAACCATCCACATCAACGCCGTGGAACAGGCCATCGGCGAATATGCCATCGAAAAGAAACTCGCCTACCCCAAACCGGCTCATAAAACCGGCAAAAAGGTGGCCGTGGTGGGTTCCGGTCCCGGTGGTTTCTCCTGCGCCTACCAGATGGCCCTGCGTGGCCATGATGTGGTGATGTTTGAAGCCAGTGACAAGCCGGGTGGCATGATGCGTTATGGCATCATGGGCTACCGGGTGAGTCGCGACGTGCTGGAGGCCGAGTGCCAACGGATTCTCGATCTGGGCGTGGAGTTGCGTTGCAACGTGCGCGTCGGGGTGGATGTCTCCCTGGAGCAGCTCAGCCGCGATTACGACGCGGTCTTTTTGGCCGTCGGCGCGCAGAAGGGGCGGGGACTGCCCATTCCGGGTGCGGACTGTGCCAACGTGACCAATGCCATCGATTTCCTGCGCAGCTTCGAGCTGCAAGGTCATGCCATGTCCATCGGTCGCCATGTGGCGGTGATCGGCGATGGCGACGTGGCCATGGACGTGGCCCGTCTGGCCCTGCGTCTGGGGGCGGAACAGGCCACCTTGATCTCCGGCGTGCCCCGCGAAGAGATGAAGTGCTCGGCTTACGAGTTCGATGAAGCCGTGGCCGAAGGCACGCGCATGGTCTATCAGGCTGGAACCGTCGAAGTGTTGCGGGACGGCAATGCGGTCAAGGGACTCAAGTGCGTCCAGATGGTCAAAAAAGAGAAGGGCGAAGAGGGATGGAATCATCCGATTCCGTTCTTCCGCTTCAAGGTCCAGCCCGGCACCGAATTTGTGCTGGATGTGGATCAGGTGGTGGCCTCCATCGGTCAAACCACCGATATGACCGGCCTGGAACAGACCACGGGTGGCACGCCTTGGCTGAAGGTCGATCACAATCAAAAAATCGAAGGCTTTGCCAATGTCTTCGGTGGTGGTGACGCGGTGAGCATCACTTTGCTGACCACGGCCATCGGTCATGGCCGCAAGGCCGCCGAGTCCATGGATCTGCTGCTGCGGGGCGAGCCGTTGCCCCCCAAGCCGGGACGCCGCGATGTGGTCCGCTACGAAAAGCTCAAGTCGGATTATTTCGTGCCATCCGCGCAAAAGAAACGGCGGCTGGATCATCCCCAAGTCGTCAAGGGTTCCTGGCGCGAGGTGTTGATCCCCTTGTCCCGCGAAGATGCGAAGGAGGAGTCGGCGCGTTGCATGAGCTGCGGTTTGTGCTTCGAGTGCAATCAGTGCATGTTGTTCTGTCCTCAACACGCCATTACCCGTTTTCCGGGCAACCCCGAAGGGGAGGTGATGTTCACCTTCTATGAGCGTTGCGTGGGTTGTCACATTTGTGCCGAGATCTGCCCCACCGGGTATATCGATATGGGCATGGATTGATGGGCAAGGAGAGAAAAAACATGAACAAGTCGGATGTCGTCAAACAGTTGGATCAGGCCATCGCCGAATCCCGCGCTTGGTCCGAAAGCGGTTGGACCATGACCTTTGGTCGCAACGCGGTGCGGGTCGCTTCGTTGACCGAGGCCAAGGCGCAGTCGGATCGTTTTGTCAATCGTCAAGAAGCTCTGGCCTATTGGCGCAGTGTGGCCGAGGCCGGAGAAGAGACTGCGGTTCAGGGTGAAAAGGCCAAAGCGGCCCTGGATCGTGGTGATCTGCGTTATGCGGAAGGGGCGGTCTATCATGCCGCCTATGTGGAAAAACGGCTCAACAAGCCGGTCTCCACCTGGGAGCCGGTTCTGGCTGGCATCCGTACCCTCTGAGAGTAAAGCGTTTCAAGACGTGTCCGGAAACGGGGCTTGCCTGTCCCGTTTCCGGATCGTTTCCTCCCCCCGGATTTCGATTCACCTCCCCCCTAAGCTTGAGCGTTTTAAAAATGGCAGCACCCTGCTGGCTTTGCCCGCGTCATGCGTGGCAGGATCGGTCGGAATGGATCGGCCCCACGCATTTTTTTGTTTTGGTGGATGGGGTGTCATTGGGTTGGACAAAAAACTGGGTTTTTTATAAAATTCGTGCCCGTCATCGCGGTGAGCCGAATCCATTCAGGATGGCGGCATGCCCAGGATGGGATCCATGGATTTTGGTCCTGTTGGATCCATTTCCGGTCAATCCCAACGGGGGATGGCCTGTGTTCAACCCACGGGGATCCATGGACGAACAGGCTGGATCGACAACGATTCGTTGAAGGGATCTTCGATTTTTGAAGGCGTCAACCCATTGCTGTTATGAACACCTTGACCTTTGTGACCTATCTGACCCGGGATATGGAATTGATGCCGGTTGGGCCGTTGACCTTGGCCACTCTGGCGCGTGAACGGGGCGTGGATGTGACCGTGGTGGATCTGCCCGCGGTGCCGGAAGAACAAGAATGGGCGTCGTCGTTAGCCCAACGGGAGGTGGTGGGATTCAGCACTCTGTGTTCCACCTTTCATCGTTCGTTGCGTCTGGCGGGATTGGTCAAGGCGCTCAATCCCCGGGTGACGGTGGTGATGGGAGGACCACAGGCATCGGCGGTGGCGGTTTTGCTGCTGCAACGTCATGGATGTGTGGATCTGGTATTCCGGGGAGAGGCGGAAACGGGATGGACCGCCTTTTTGGATGGCGCCCCCTGGTCCGCCATTCCGGGTCTGGTGTACCGCCAGGGGACGGAGATCCTGGAGACACCCCCCGCGCCCTTGCTGATGGATCTGGACCGTCTGCCCCTGCCGGCTTTCGACCTGTATCGACCCACCGGAATCAGTGTGCCGGTGGAGACCGGGCGGGGCTGTCCTTTTGCCTGTACCTATTGTTCCACCAACGAATATTTCTCCCGTCGGTTTCGTGCCAAGAGTCCCGGGCGGATTCTGGCCGAAATGGACCAGTTGCACGCCCTTTACGGCATGCGCGCGTTTGAAATGATCGAGGACTCCTTTACCACCAATCGCCGCAAGATCATCGAATTTTGCGCGGCCATCGGCCAGCATCCCCGGCAGTACCATTGGCAGATCAGCGCCCGTCCGGATCTGGTGGATGCGGAGTTGTTGGAGCATTTGCGCCTCGCTGGATGCCAGGGCATCTATTTCGGGATGGAGACCGGTTCCCAACGCATGCAGAAAGTGGTGCGCAAGAATCTGCGGGTGGCCCGCGCTGTGGATAACATCCTGCTGACCCGACACGCTGGATTGGCGACCACGGTCTCGTTCATCATCGGCTTTCCGGATGAGACCGAGGCGGATGTGCAAGAGACGTTGCGGGTGTTCGGTACCTTGTCCGAGTCGCGGGATGTGGTGTTGCAGATGCATCTGCTGTCGCCGTTGGCAGGATCGGCCCTGGTGGCCGCCAACACGGAGCTGGCCTATGACGGTATGCCCACCGATTTTAACGAATCCGATGAGCGCGACGCATTGTCGATGCCGGATCTGGAACGATTCCGGGAAGAGAGCGGGTTGTTTCCCCATCGGCACTATTTTGCCCAGACCGTGCTGCCCCGTGGCCGTTATCTGTTTTTGGCGTATGGGCTGCGGTTGATGGCTTGGTATTTTCCCAATTTTTTGCACCGGGTGTTCGGCCAGTGCCAGGAGGCGTGGATCGATTATCTGCTGACCATACCGGTTCCGGAGGAGATGGTGAGGGATCCTTCATTTCCCGAGCCTATGGCCGTGTGGAGTGAACGGGGTTATGCGCTCTGTGTGGATTTTGCCCGCAGGGTCGATGTAGTGGGTTTGTGGGAGCTTTTGGCCTATGACCGGGCCTACAGCCGGGTGAGCCATGGACTGGAAGAGACGCCGGTGGTGGTGCGATTGCCCCGGGTATTGGCCGGGCGCAACCCGGGGCGTTTGTTGCCGGAGAGGGGGGACGCCGACTCCGAGTGGGCGTCGTTTGTGGTGAGTCGTCTGGAATCGGGGATGGTGGATGTTTCCATTCAAATGACCGCCGAGGAGATGGAACGGCGTCTGGAGGAGATTTGTGGCCCGTGCGGGGAGTGTTGTCTGGATGAGGATGGGCTGATGTGTGGCGTCGAGGAGTGGGGCCTGATCACGCAATTTCTGGAGAGTCAGCAACAGAGCGTGCCGTCCATCACACCAACGGCGTGGCAGGGGTTGGTCCTGGAAGGGGGGATTCGTTACCTGGCTCAAACCGAAGACGGGGAGCGTACTTTGCATGAGACTTATGAGACCGCCTTGCAGGAGGCCGGGGAGGATGGTTGGGTGCGGCATGCCTGCGCCCATCTGGAGTTGGAGGCGGACCGGCATCGATGCGCCCTTCAGGGGGTGAAGCCGGCAGAGTGTGTGGCCTATCCCTATCGACCCATGGAGGATGGAAACGGTGGGTGGCGGTTGGAGCCGGTGGCGGAAGTCTCGCAGGGGCGATGTGCCTTGATCAGCTTGTTGCGGGATCGGGCCATGTTTCGGGAACAGTACATGGAATGGGCCACTGGACGCATGGGGAGGAGATCCGGGGCGGTCGCGTTGAGTCGGATGCATGGGGAAGAAAAGCATGAGCAGGAACGCCGGGCTTGACCGGGATTGGGGGTGGGTACGAGAGGGGAGGGGGGCTTGGTGAGGGGATGACCGGGATAAAAATGGAATAAAAAAACGGCTTGACATTGCTGCCAAGCCGTTTTTTTATTCTGGAGCCGCTTCTCGGAATTGAACCGAGGACCTGCTCATTACGAGTGAGCTGCTCTACCCCTGAGCTAAAGCGGCTTGCCAAGACACATTAGGGCATTCCGCCTCTATCGTCAAGGGATCACAGATTGTCGGCGTGCGCGGCGAGATATTCGGCCACGCCTTTGGTGGAGCCTTTCATGCCGGCCTTACCTTTGTTCCAGCCCGCCGGGCAGACTTCGCCATGCTCTTCGGTGAATTGCAGGGCATCGACCACACGAAGCATTTCGTCGATGTCACGGCCCAGGGAGAGGTCATTGACCACCTGATGACGAACAATGCCTTGACGATCGATCAGGAAGGATCCCCGCAGGGCAATGCCGGCACCCAACAGGACGCCAAAGTTTTTGGAAATCTCTTTCGACAGGTCCGCCACCAGGGGATACTGGATGTTGCCAATGCCACCCTGGTTGACCGGGGTGTTTTTCCAGGCTAAATGGGAGAAATGGGAGTCGATGGAGACACCGATGACTTCCACATTGCGCTTTTTGAATTCATCCAGGCGATGATCGAAGGCGATGATCTCGGAGGGGCAAACAAAGGTGAAGTCCAGCGGATAGAAAAACAACACCACATATTTGCCGCGGTAGGACGAAAGGGTGAACGCATCGGCGATGCTGTTGTCGGGCATGACAGCTTTGGCGGTGAAATCGGGGGCGGGTTGGGTAACCAGAACACTCATGATGGGATTCTCCTGTTTTGCAGTTTTATTTATTTTAATATATGGTACTCTGCACGCTTGGATCGTGGGCGTCAAGACAAAAAATGATATGCAGTCAAAAATGTTTTCAGATTGTCATGCGGAGTGAAATGCCAACATGATCACCAATTTGGTCGGCACACGGATCCGCTCGATTCGCCGACAGAGAAATCTCACTCAACAACAGTTGGCCGATCTGGCAGGCATACCCAGGGCCACCTTGGCCACGGTGGAAAAGGATGCCGCCAATCCCAGTCTGGCGGTGGCCTTCAAGATTGCATGCGCATTGGAAATGACGTTGGATCAGTTGGTGGATGCGTCACGTCGTTTTATTCGGGTACTGCCGGGATCGCAGATGCATCGCGTGGAGTCCGGGGACGATGGGTATCAGGCGGTTTTGCTGACCCCACCCAATATTCTGCATCTGTCCCAATGGTCTTTCAGTTTGCGACCGGGTGCAGAGTACCTGGGCAAGCCCCATCCGCCGGGCAGTGAGGAGTATCTGCATGTGCAGGCGGGGGAGATCGAGTTGGATGTGGGAGGCGAGCTGGCGCGGTTGCGCGGGGGTGACACGGCCTGCTTTCACGGAAATGCCCGTCACTTCTACAGAAATCCATCCTCGGATGTCGTGGCGCAAGGAATCATGACCATCTTGACGGCCCCCGACGAAGAAAAAATGACCGGCTGAAGAAATTCATCTTGACATTCGGTCCCTAAGCGGTTAAAAATTTCCAGCTCAACACGGGGTTCTTTTCGAGATCCCACAAACGGGTTGAAAACGGGAATGTCAGGAGGGGTTCCCAAGCGGCCAAAGGGAGCAGACTGTAAATTTGCCGGCTCAGCCTTCGGAGGTTCGAATCCTCCCCCCTCCACCACTCGTGATCGGTCACCCCTGGTGACGCAAGAGTGAGGCAGCTGTGAAAGCGGGCGTAGTTTAGTGGTAGAACGTTAGCCTTCCAAGCTGATCATGGGGGTTCGATTCCCCCCGCCCGCTCCAATTACGTGGCGAGCAGGAGCTTGGCCGCGTATCTCTAAGTTGTGCAAGCGTAGTTTTATGCCCATGTAGCTCAGTGGTAGAGCACTTCCTTGGTAAGGAAGAGGTCCTCGGTTCAATCCCGAGCATGGGCTCCATATTTGACCCCGGTGGTTTCTGGCCCAGCCAAAATTTGCAATCCTGCAGGGTGGAGAGATTGTCATGTCCAAAGCGAAATTTCAGAGAAATAAACCCCATGTCAATATCGGAACCATCGGTCATGTGGATCACGGCAAGACAACCCTGACAGCCGCCATCACCAAGCATCTCGCCAGCCAGGGTCTCGCGGAATTCAAGGCATACGATCAGATCGACGCGGCCCCGGAAGAGCGGGCCCGTGGTATCACGATCTCCACCGCCCATGTGGAATACGAGACCGGACAGCGTCACTATGCCCACGTGGACTGCCCTGGTCATGCGGACTACATCAAAAATATGATCACCGGTGCGGCCCAGATGGATGGTGCCATTCTGGTGGTTTCCGCCGCCGACGGCCCCATGCCCCAGACCCGCGAGCACATTCTGCTGGCCCGTCAGGTGGGTGTACCCTCGCTGGTGGTGTTCATGAACAAGGCCGACCAGGTGGATGACCCGGAACTGCTGGAACTGGTCGAGCTGGAAGTGCGGGAACTGCTCTCCTCCTACGATTTCCCCGGCGACGAAATTCCGATCGTGGTGGGATCCGCCCTCAAGGCGATGGAAGGGGACACGGGCCCCATGGGCTCCGGTTCCATCCAGAAATTGATGGATGCGGTGGATGCCTACATTCCCCAACCCGAGCGTCCTTTGGACGGCGCGTTCTTGATGCCCATCGAAGATGTGTTTACCATCTCCGGTCGTGGCACAGTCGTGACGGGTCGTGTGGAGCGTGGTATTGTCCGGGTGGGTGAAAACGTCTCCATCGTGGGCATCAAAAAGACCACCAATTCGGTTTGCACCGGTGTCGAGATGTTCCGCAAACTGTTGGATCAAGGTCAGGCGGGTGACAATATCGGCGTGCTGCTCCGTGGCATCAAGCGCGAGGATGTGCAGCGCGGTCAGGTGTTGGCCAAGCCCAACTCCATCACCCCCCACACCAAATTCAAGGCCGAGTGCTACATCCTCTCCAAAGAGGAAGGTGGTCGGCATACCCCGTTCTTCTCCAATTACCGTCCTCAGTTTTACTTCCGTACCACCGATGTCACGGGTGTGCTGAAGTTGCCGGAAGGTGTGGAAATGGTGATGCCGGGTGATAACATTTCCATGGAAGTGGAGTTGATTGCCCCCATCGCCATGGAAAAAGGCTTGCGCTTCGCCATCCGTGAGGGTGGACGTACCGTGGGTGCGGGCGTCGTTGCGGAAATCGTGGCCTGAACCAGGGCATGATGTCACCAGGGATCCGGGAGAGTTAGATGCGTGACCTGATCAGTCTCAGTTGTGAAGCGTGCAAACGCCGCAATTACACAACGGACAAGAACAAGAAAAACAAGCCTGAAAAAATGGCACTCAAGAAGTTCTGCTCCTCGTGCAGAAAGCACACCCTTCACAAGGAAGGAAAGATCAAGTAATCTCGCAGGCCTCCGGCTTTTACGAAAGCGCAGGCGTGATTGATGATGATCTAGGATAGTAGCTCAATTGGTAGAGCATCGGTCTCCAAAACCGGCGGTTGGGGGTTCGAGTCCCTCCTGTCCTGCCATACTTATGATGGAATCGGGTTGTCAGGATCATGTGTGCATTTGTGGGTTACATTGTTAATTGCCTTCCTCACCGTAAGATCACTCCATGATTAATGACACCGGGCGGATTGCCCAATTCAGAAGCTATCTGACAGAGGTGCGCGCCGAGGTCGGAAAGGTGGTCTGGCCCACGCGAAGGGACACGATGAATACTACCATCGTCGTGTTCGGCATGGTGGTGCTGGTCTCCTTGTTTATGTGGATGGTGGATGCCATTCTGGCGCTCATCGTGCGGCAAATCATCGGTTGATTTTCCCCGAGTCGTGTGTGGTTTCGTGTCATAGAGGAGATCCATGGCCAAACAGTGGTATGTCATACACGCCTATTCGGGGTTTGAGAAAAAAGTCAAAACCACCCTGGAAGAGCGCGTTCGCCTGACCGGTTCCGGAGAGATGTTCGAGGAGATCCTCGTCCCCTCCGAAGAGGTCGTGGAGTTGCGTGGCGGCCATAAGGTAACCTCGGAACGCAAGTTCTTTCCCGGTTATGTCCTGGTCAAGATGGAGTTGAACGACGAAACTTGGCATCTGGTCAATTCCATTCCCAAAGTGACAGGATTTCTGGGAGGCGGTGGACGCCCCCAACCCCTTTCCGAACGAGAAGTGGAAAAAATTCTGCACCAGGTGGAAGTGGGCATGGACAAACCCAAACCCAAGGTCACCTTTGCCGTGGGCGAAAGTGTCCGGGTGACCGATGGTCCGTTCATCTCCTTCAACGGAGTGGTGGAGAATGTGGACGAGGACAAGACCCGCTTGAAGGTTTCGGTGAGCATCTTTGGTCGTGCCACGCCGGTGGAACTGGATTTCGTGCAGGTGGAAAAGCTGTAATTTTATCACATGATTTGAGGATTCGCCAAAATGGCAAAAAAAATCACAGCCTATGTCAAGTTGGAATGCCCGGCCGGCGCAGCCAAGCCCAGCCCCCCCGTGGGTCCGGCTCTGGGTCAGCACGGCTTGAACATCATGGAGTTCTGCAAGACCTTCAACGCCCGTACCCAAACCCTGGAGCCGGGTGCCCCGACTCCGGTGGTGATCACGGTTTATGCGGACCGTACCTTCACCTTCGAACTGAAGACCTCCCCGGCCACCTATCTGTTGCGCAAAGCGTCGGGTGTGCCCAAGGGTGGGGTGACTCCGGGCAAAGGGGCTCCGATCGGCAAGGTGACCTGGGATCAGGTCGAGCAGATCGCGGAAACCAAAATGGTGGATCTGAATGCCAAGGATATGGAGGGCGCCAAGCGAATCATCGCGGGATCGGCCCGGTCCATGGGCCTGGAAATCGTCTGAAGATTGATGGATTGCGATTGAATCGAGGAGCGAAGCATGGCAAAGCGCGGTAAACGGCTCAGAGGCCTTATGGAAGGACTGGACCGTACCACTCTCTATGGTCTGGATGAGGCGATCCGGTTGGTGCGGGAAAAGGGTAACGCCAAATTCGATGAAACCGTCGAGATCGCGGTCAATCTCGGCGTGGATCCCCGTCATGCCGACCAGATGGTACGCGGTACCGTCGAACTGCCTCACGGCACGGGTAAGACGGTGCGTATTCTGGCCTTCGCCAAAGGGGACAAGGTTCAGGAGGCTCTGGCCGCCGGAGCGGATTTTGTCGGTGCCGATGAACTGGTGGACAAAATTCAGGGGGGCTGGCTCGACTTTGATCGGGTGGTGGCCTGTCCGGATGTGATGGGTATCGTCGGTCGTCTGGGCCGTGTGCTCGGACCCAGAGGTTTGATGCCCAACCCGAAACTGGGTACGGTCACCTTTGACATGGCTGGCGTGATCAAATCCATCAAGGCGGGTCAGGTGGCGTTCCGGGTCGAAAAGGCCGGTATCGTCCACGCTGGCGTGGGCAAGGTCTCCTTTGAAGTCGAAAAACTGGGGGACAACTGCCGCGCTTTGATCGCCCAACTCAAAAAGCAACGGCCTACGGTGATCAAGGGAACCTACATGAAACGGGTGACGGTTTCCTCTTCCATGGGGCCGGGTGTGCATGTGGATATCCACTCCCTGTAAATCGGGGAGTGTTTTTTTGAAATACGTCCAAGACAGCGGGTGGGGCCATCACAGTGAGCCCCTTAATGAGGAGCCATCCAACCCGCCGAGACCAATCATGCGGGAAATCCTTTGGTTGGGGACGCTTTTGCAGGTCTGACGAATGGAAGTAGCGGCCTTTTGACCGCGCCAACTCAACCAGAAAGGAGAACAGTCGGTGAACCAAACCGAAAAATCAGAGATCATCCAAGAGGTTTTGGATAGCATGGGCCGCTCCGAAGTGGCCATCGCGACCCATTACCGTGGACTGTCCGTGGCCCATATGACGCGACTGCGGCGTGAAATCCGCCAAGCCGGCGCCGAATTGCGGGTGGTCAAGAACACCTTGACCAAACGTGCGATTCAGGGATCCAAGTTTCAACCCCTGGAAAAAGTGCTCACCGGTCCCACGGTGCTGGCCTTCTCCAAGGATCCCGTGGCCCCCGCCAAGGTTCTGACGGATTTTGCCAAAAAGAATCCCCTGCTCGTCATCCAGGGCGGTGTCTTGAACGGTGTCTTCATGACGCCTCAGGAGATCACCGAACTGGCCAAGCTCCCGTCCCGCGAAGTTTTGCTGGCGCGTTTGCTCGGTACCATGATGAATCCGGTGCAAGGGATTGTCGGCGTCCTGGCTGCAGTACCCGCGGCCTTTGTCCGGGTGCTCGACAAGATCCGCGAAGAAAAAGAAAAACAGGCAGCTTGAAACCACTTGGCCTTGTGACCAAGGGGTGGCAAGGCTTGTCATTCACGCAACGCGCAGATCGCGCGATCGATTTTTGGAGATAAAAACATGGCTCTCTCCCAACAAGATATGATTTCTGCCATTGAGAACATGACCGTTCTCGAACTGGCCGAATTGGTCAAGGCCCTTGAGGCCCGCTTTGGCGTGTCTGCGGCCGCCCCGGTTGCCGTCGCCGCCGCCGCCCCCGCCGAAGCCGCCGCCCCCGTCGAAGAGCAGACCGAATTCACGGTCATGCTCGTGGACGCCGGCGACAAGAAAATTCACGTGATCAAGGCCGTGCGCAGCATCACCGGTCTGGGCCTCAAGGAAGCCAAGGATCTGGTGGAAGGCGCTCCCAAGCCGGTCAAGGAAGCGGTTTCCAAGGCCGATGCCGAGAAGTTCAAGAAGGAATTGGAAGAGTCCGGCGCCAAGGTCGAAATCAAGTAATTTGGAAGCATCCCCTGTTCCCGCCGCGTGAGCCTGGAAAATTTTCCAGCGCACGCGGCGGGAACTTGTGTTTTGATGCCTTGAGTCTCTTGACCGCGTCGAGAATTTTTTGTTTCCAAACAGGTCGTTCCAGGAGTTCCGATGGCTCTGTCGTTCACTGAAAAGAAAAGGCTGCGCAAGAACTTCGGCCGCATTCCGACCATCATCGACATTCCCAACCTGATTGCGATTCAGACACTGTCCTTTCAGCGCTTCTTGCAAGAAGAGGTTGAGCCGGACATGCGCCGGGATATGGGGCTGCATGGTGTCTTTCTGTCGGTCTTCCCCATTCAGGACTATTCCGGGACCATCAGTCTCGAATATGTCCGCTACCAATTGGGTGAGCCGAAGTATGAGGTCGATGAGTGCCTGCAACGGGGTATGACCTTCTCCGCTCCCTTGAAGGTCGCCTTCCGGTTGGTGATCTGGGAGGAAAACGAGGACGCCGGTACCCGCTCGGTCCGTGAGATCAAGGAGCAGGAGGTCTATCTGGGCGAAATGCCTTTGATGACCGCTACCGGAACCTTCATCGTCAATGGCACGGAGCGGGTGATTGTCTCCCAGATGCATCGTTCCCCCGGTGTCTTCTTCGACCATGACAAGGGTAAATCCCACTCCAGCGGCAAACTGCTCTTTTCCGCCCGCGTCATTCCGTATCGTGGCTCGTGGCTCGATTTTGAATTCGACCCCAAAGATATCGTCTACGCCCGCATCGATCGCCGCAGAAAATTGCCGGTGACCACTTTGTTGCGGGCCATGGGCATGTCGGGTGAGGAGATTCTCAATCGCTTCTACGACTCCGAGCAGTTCCGCAAGCAAGGCGTGGTCTGGGAAAAGAAACTGGACCTGGACCGTCTGATGGGCAGCCGTTTCAATTACGCCATCGTCGATCCTGAAACCGGGGAGGAGTTGGTCAGCGCCAAGCGCAAGATCACCGCCCGGGCCGTCAAAAAGATTCAGCAGTTGGGCCTGGAGTGGCTGCCGGTTCCCGCCGAGGATCTGGTGGGGCGGTTTGTCTCCCACGATATGCACAATACCAACGGTGATCTGCTCGCCGAGGCGGGCACCGAGGTGACCGAGGATCTGCTGGTCATCATTGATGAGGCGGGGATCAAGCAGATCGATGTGCTGTTCATCGATTATGCCACCGTCGGACCTTACCTGCGCAATACCATGAGTCTGGACAAGAACCAGACCACGGACGACTCCCTCATCGACATCTACCGCATGATGCGTCCCGGGGAACCCCCCACCATCGACGCGGCTACCAACCTGTTCAACAATCTGTTCTTCAATGCGGAACGCTACGATCTCTCGGCGGTCGGTCGCATGAAGATGAACAAGCGGCTGGATCTGGATTGTGATCTGGATGTGCGGGTGTTGCGCAAAGAGGATATCATCGGCGTGTTGTCGATTCTCCTCAAGCTCAAGGATGGTCACGGCAAGGTGGACGATATCGACCATCTGGGCAATCGTCGTGTCCGCTCGGTGGGTGAATTGCTGGAAAACCAGGTGCGCATCGGTCTGGTCCGCATGGAGCGGGCCATTCGCGAACGGATGTCTTCCGCCGACTCCGACTCCCTGATGCCCCATGACATTCTCAACTCCAAGCCGTTTTCCGCAGTGATCCGGGAATTTTTCGGGTCGAGCCAGCTCTCCCAGTTCATGGATCAGACCAATCCTCTCTCGGAGATTACCCACAAGCGCCGTCTGTCGGCGTTGGGTCCGGGGGGCATGACCCGGGAACGGGCCGGGTTTGAAGTCCGGGACGTGCATCCGACCCACTATGGACGCATCTGTCCCATCGAAACACCGGAAGGTCCGAACATCGGTCTGATCAACAGCCTCTCCACCTATGCCCGCATCAACGAGTTCGGCTTCATCGAAAGCCCCTATCGTCGCGTGGAGAATGGTCAGGTCACGGACGAGGTGGATTATCTCTCCGCCATCGAAGAAGAGAACTTCGTCATCGCCCAGGCCAATGCGGCGTTGGATCGGCAGGGCCGGTTCACCGGTGAAATGATCCAGTGTCGTCACAAGCTGGAGTTCACGGTTTCCGAGACCAGCCGCATCGAATATATGGACGTTTCGCCGAAACAAATCGTTTCGGTGGCGGCGGCCTTGATTCCGTTTTTGGAAAACGACGACGCCAACCGGGCGTTGATGGGTTCCAACATGCAGCGTCAGGCGGTGCCCCTGATCAAGACCGATGCCCCGCTGGTGGGTACGGGCATGGAAGGGGTGGTGGCTCGGGATTCGGGTGTGGCCATTGTCGCCAAGCGTTCCGGTATCGTGGATGAAGTCGAGGCGGGTCGCATCATCATCAAGGCCGATGACGAGCCGGGCGCCACGGAACCCGGTGTGGACATCTATAACCTGATGAAGTTTTCCCGTTCCAACCAGAATACCTGCATCAATCAGATTCCTTTGGTGCGGGCTGGCGAGCGGGTGACCAAGGGCGACATCATCGGTGACGGTCCCAGCACCCAATGGGGTGAGTTGGCTTTGGGTCGCAATGTGCTGGTGGCCTTCATGCCCTGGAACGGTTACAATTTCGAGGACTCGATCCTGATCTCCGAGCGCTTGGTGCGCGACGATGTCTTTACGTCGATCCACATCGAAGAGTTCGAGGTGATGGCCCGTGACACCAAGCTGGGTGCCGAGGAGATCACCCGGGACATGCCCAACGTGGGTGAAGATGCCCTGCGCAACCTGGACGAATCCGGCATCATCTATGTGGGCGCTGAAGTCAAGGCGGGTGACATCCTGGTGGGTAAAGTCACCCCCAAGGGTGAAACCCAACTGACGCCGGAAGAAAAACTGCTGCGCGCCATCTTTGGCGAAAAGGCCTCGGATGTGCGGGATACCTCTCTGCGGCTTCCTCCGGGGGTCGCGGGTACGGTGGTGGATGTGCGGGTCTTTTCCCGGCGTGGCCTGGAGAAGGATGATCGCGCCAAGCTGATCGATCAAGAAGAGATTGTCCGGCTGCGCAAGGATATGGCGGCGGAACGACGCATCATCGAACTGGATGCGGATGCCCGTATTCGCGCCTTGATTGTGGGCAGGACCGCTCGCGGTGGTGCCGGATTGCCCCCGGGCACGGTGATCACGGAAGAGTTTTTGACCCAGATCGGTTCACGTCGTTGGGATTCCATCATTTTGGACGATGATGCCATCACCCAGCAGATCGAGGGCATCCGGGAACAGATCGAAAAGGCCGCCAACCGTCTGAAGAAGCGCTTCGACTCCAAGGTGGAAAAACTGGAGCGGGGTGATGATCTGCCGCCGGGTGGCTTGAAGATGGTCAAGGTTTACATCGCGGTCAAGCGCAAGCTGCAACCCGGTGACAAGATGGCGGGCCGTCACGGAAACAAGGGTGTGATCTCCAAGATCAATCCGGTGGAGGATATGCCCCACCTGGAAAATGGTACGGTGGTGGACATCGTGCTCAATCCCTTGGGTGTGCCCTCGCGTATGAACGTGGGACAGATTCTTGAAACCCATCTCGGGTGGGCGGCCAAAGGTCTGGGAGTGCGCATCGGCGAGGCCCTGGATGCCTATCGCGCCCAGGAGCAGAAGGATATCGAGCAGTTGCGGGAAGTGTTGGCTTTGATTTTCACCAATCCCCGTCAATCCAGGGCCGTGAAGGCGTTGACCGACGAGGAGGTGTTGATCCTGAGTTCAAATCTGCGCGACGGTGTGCCCATCGCCACCCCGGTCTTCGATGGCGCCACGGAAAAGGATATCGTCGAGCTGTTGGAAAAAGCCAATCTGCCCAAGTCCGGACAGATTCGCCTGATCGATGGTCGTACCGGTGAGCCGTTCGACCGTCATGTCACGGTGGGCTATATTTATATCCTGAAACTGCATCATCTGGTGGACGACAAGATTCACGCCCGTTCCATCGGACCGTATTCACTGGTCACCCAACAACCCCTCGGGGGCAAGGCTCAATTCGGTGGTCAGCGGTTCGGAGAGATGGAGGTCTGGGCCCTGGAGGCCTATGGCGCCTCTTATACCCTGCAAGAGATGCTCACGGTCAAGTCCGATGACGTGGCCGGGCGCACCAAGATCTATGAATCCATTGTCAAGGGTGACGACTCGTTCGATGCCGGCATTCCGGAGTCGTTCAACGTGTTGATCAAGGAGCTGCAATCCCTGGCTTTGGACGTGGAGCTGAAAACAGCCGACTAGTGCGGGTGTGCTGAGGGTATTTCCAGGATTCATCCGCCCCAAAGATGGGGCGCAAGGCTATCGAGTGGAGCCTAAGGACGTGAAACCCAATCTCTTCAAATTGTTTTCCCGGCCAACCCTGGGACAGAATTTCAACGGCATCCGCATCTCTTTGGCTTCGCCGGAGAAGATTCGTTCCTGGTCGTTTGGTGAAGTCAAGAAGCCTGAAACCATCAACTATCGTACCTTCAAACCGGAACGGGATGGCCTGTTTTGCGCCAAGATTTTCGGCCCGGTCAAGGATTACGAGTGTCTGTGCGGCAAATACAAGCGCCTCAAGCATCGGGGTGTGGTGTGCGAAAAGTGTGGCGTCGAGGTGATCCAGTCCAAGGTGCGTCGCGAACGCATGGGTCACATTGAACTGGCCGCCCCGGTGGCCCACATCTGGTTTCTGAAATCCCTGCCGAGCCGGATCGGTTTGCTGCTGGATATGACCCTCAAAGATCTGGAGCGGGTGCTGTATTTCGAGAACTTTGTGGTGCTCGATGGGGGCATGACTCCGCTTTCCAAAGGTGAGTTGCTCACCGAAGAGCGTTATCACCAATTGCTGGACGAGTACGGCGAGGATTTTACCGCCGGCATCGGCGCCGAAGCGATCCGGGACATGCTGGCTGGCATGAACATCGTTCAGGAGATCGACACCCTGCGGGAAGAGATGGCCGCAACCAACTCCGATGCCCGCCGCAAGCGGATCATCAAGCGCCTCCATACGCTGGAGTCCTTCCAGGAGTCGGGCAACCGTCCGGAGTGGATGATTCTGGAAGTCTTGCCGGTCATCCCGCCGGAACTGCGTCCCCTGGTTCCCCTGGATGGCGGACGTTTCGCCACCTCGGACCTGAATGATCTTTACCGCCGGGTGATCAACCGCAACAACCGTCTGAAAAGACTGTTTGAACTGCGCGCCCCGGACATCATCATTCGCAACGAAAAGCGCATGCTGCAAGAGTCGGTCGATGCCCTGTTCGACAACGGTCGTCGCGGTCGGGTGATCACGGGTACCAACAAGCGTCCCCTCAAATCCTTGTCCGAAATGCTCAAGGGTAAACAGGGTCGCTTCCGCTTGAATCTGCTCGGTAAGCGTGTGGACTATTCGGGACGTTCCGTGATCGTGGTGGGTCCGGACATGAAGCTTCATGAGTGCGGGCTGCCCAAGAAAATGGCTCTCGAACTCTTCAAGCCCTTTATCTACAATCGACTGGAAGAAAAGGGACTCTCCACCACCATCAAGGCGGCCAAGCGCATGGTGGAAAAGGAAAAACCAGAAGTCTGGGATATCCTCGAAGAGGTGATCCGGGAACATCCGGTGATGCTCAACCGGGCACCGACCTTGCACCGTCTCGGCATTCAGGCCTTTGAACCGAAATTGATCGAGGGCAAGGCGATCCAGTTGCATCCTCTGGTCTGCACCGCCTTCAACGCCGACTTCGACGGCGACCAGATGGCCGTGCATGTCCCGTTGTCCGTGGAGGCCCAGATCGAGGCCCGCGTGTTGATGATGTCCACCAACAACATCCTCTCACCGGCCAACGGCAAACCCATCATCGTTCCTACCCAGGATATCATTCTGGGGCTGTATTACATGACCTCCGAACGGTTGGGCGTGTCGGGAGAGGATATGATCTTCTCCTCCCCTTCCGAAGTGCGTCAGGCGTATGATTCGGGTGTGGCTGGCTTGCACGCACGCATCTTCTGCCGCATCAACGGCATGCGCATTCAAACCACGGTGGGCCGGGTTCTCCTGACCGAAATTCTGCCGGAAGTGGTCTCCTTTGAACGCATCAACCGTTTGCTGACGAAAAAGGAAGTGGCCAATCTGATCGACATGGTCTATCGCACCTGCGGTGCCAAGGAGACCGTGGTTTTTTCGGATCGTCTGATGTCCATGGGCTTTTCTTTTGCGGCCCGGGCGGGTATCTCCTTTGGCAAGGATGATCTGGTGATTCCGCAAGCCAAGAAGCGTTTGGTCCGTGAGTCCCAGGGCAAGGTGCAAGAGATCGAACGCCAGTATTCGGATGGTTTGATTACCGAAGGCGAAAAATACAACAAGGTGGTGGACATCTGGTCCCAATGCACCGAGCGCGTGGCCGAGGCCATGATGAAGGCCATCTCTTCGGAAGAAGGGGTGGATTGCAAAGGCCAAAGACAAGAGCAGCTCTCCTTCAACTCCATCTTCATGATGGCCAACTCCGGCGCCCGTGGCTCTGCGGCCCAGATGAGACAGTTGGCGGGCATGCGCGGTCTGATGGCCAAACCATCGGGCGAAATCATCGAAGCGCCCATTACCGCCAATTTCCGTGAGGGTTTGACGGTTCTGCAATACTTCATCTCCACCCATGGTGCCCGCAAAGGTTTGGCGGATACGGCCTTGAAGACGGCCAACTCAGGCTATCTGACCCGTCGTTTGGTGGATGTGGCCCAGGACTGTATTGTGCGGGAGTTCGATTGCAAGGCCGAAATCGGTTTGACCGCAGCGGCATTGCTCGAAGGCAATGATGTGGTAGAGTCGTTGGGGGATCGTATTCTCGGACGTACCCCGGTCTATGATGTTTATGACCCGGTGACCGATGCAAGATTGGTCAAGGCCGGTCAGATCATGAGCGAAGCCGATGTGGAACGGATTGAGAACTCGAATGTGGAGTCTGTTCTGATTCGTTCACCGCTGACCTGTACCACGGAGCGTGGGGTCTGTGTGCTGTGTTACGGTCGTGACTTGGCCCGGGGTGTTCCGGTGACCGAAGGTGAAGCCGTTGGTGTGATCGCGGCCCAAAGTATCGGTGAACCAGGTACTCAGTTGACCATGCGTACCTTCCACATCGGTGGTACCGCTTCCCGTGCCGTGGAACGCTCCTCCATCGAAACCGTCAATGGGGGAATCCTGCGCTATCACAATCTGACCACGGTGACGGATCGGAATGGTCAATTTGTGGTGTTGTCGCGCAACAGTGAAGTGACGGTTCACGACGCCAGACCACAAGAGGATGGTGTCAAGCTGGAGCGGGGATTTGTGGGACGTGAGCGGGAACGCTATCGTGTTCCTTATGGTGCCCGTCTGACGATCGCCAATGGCGGATTTGTCGAAAAAGGGGGTGTTTTGGCCGAGTGGGATCCCTTCGCCACCCCCATCATCACCGAATTCAACGGCGAGATCCGTTATGGGGATTTGCAGGAAGGAACCACCCTGCGTGAAGTGACCGATGAAACCACGGGCTTGACTTTTCGGGAGGTGACGGACTGGAAAGGGCAGGGACGCCGCGTGGATATGCGGCCGCGTTTGACCTTGAAGGATCCATCCACGGGTGAGACTCTCATCTCCCAGACCGGAGCGGCGGTGAGCTACTATCTGCCGGCCGGTTCGGTGATCGTGGCCCAGGAGGGAGATCAGGTACAAGCCGGTGATATTATCGCCAAGATTCCCCGTCAGAGTTCCAAGACCCGCGACATTACCGGTGGTTTGCCTCGGGTGGTGGAACTGTTCGAGGCACGGCGTCCCAAGGAGTTTGCCATCATTGCCGAGAACGAAGGCGTGGTATCGTTTGGGAAGGATCTTAAAGGCAAGCGTCGTGTGGTCGTGACCCCTGATGATGGGGGAGAACCCCGAGAATATTTGCTGCTCAAGGGCAAACAGTTGGCCGTCAACGAGGGTGACTGGATCCGCAGAGGAGAACCCTTGATTGAAGGATCTCTGGTGCCGCAAGATATCCTCAAGGTGCTGGGCCTGGAAGCGTTGTGCCGTTTCATGGTGAACGAAATTCAGGAAGTGTACCGTTTGCAGGGCGTGCGCATCAATGATAAGCACATCGAGGTGATTGTGCGTCAGATGTTGCAGAAGGTGACCATTGTGGATCCCGGTGATACCACGTTTGTGGCCGGGGAACAGGTCGAGCGTACCGAGCTGACCCGCATGAACGAAAAGGCATTGGCTCGTGGCGGTCGGGAAGCGACTTGCACACCCTTGCTGCTCGGTATCACCAAGGCGTCCCTTTCCACGCCGTCGTTTATCTCCGCGGCCTCCTTCCAGGAGACCACCCGTGTTTTGACAGAGGCCACCATTTCTGGCAAAGCGGATACCTTGACGGGGCTGAAGGAAAATGTCATAGTGGGTCGATTGATTCCGGCAGGGACTGGCCACGCGAAAGATGTTTTCAATAACAAGGTGCGCATGGTTGTCTCCTGATGCAGGGATTGGCAGCAACAGGATGTTGAAGAAAATGCAGTGTGATTCAATTTTTTTCAACAAACTGGTTGACAATGTTGGTGAGTATGGTAGTATGAAGGGCTTTCGCGAAATGGCGAAATGATAACAAGTCAAAAGGATTATGCGCCTGGCAGTGGAGTTGGAAGCAGGCGAAAGCGGGTCACCGGTCAGGTCGAAGTTTTTGAAGAGTAACACAAAATAAGGCTTTACCGGGAGGCTGAACATTGATACACTACTCGGATGAATGGTTTGGGGTGAGATCGTAATGCCAACCGTGAATCAACTTGTGCGTTTTGGACGTAAGACGATAAAAAAGAAAACCAACGTCCCGGCCATGCAGTCCTGCCCCCAGAAACGTGGGGTCTGCACACGTGTTTACACGACGACACCGAAAAAGCCCAACTCCGCGTTGCGTAAAGTGGCTCGCGTGCGTCTGACCAATGGCCATGAAGTAACCGTGTACATTCCCGGTGAAAGTCATAATCTGCAAGAGCACTCGGTTGTTCTGGTGCGCGGTGGTCGTGTGAAAGACTTGCCGGGTGTTCGGTATCACATCATTCGTGGTACTCTGGATACGCAGGGAGTCAAGAATCGCAAGCAAGGACGTTCCTTGTATGGCGCGAAGCGGCCCAAGTAATACAGTTTGTCAAACGAAGACACGTCCGATACTTCATCACTCCTTTTGGGTTTGGCAGAGTGATGGGTTTCAGGAAACCATCTCACATGTTGGTAGGAGCAGTATGAATGTCCAGACGGCGTGACGTTCAACAACGGGACACGATTGGTGATCCTGTTCATGGTGATCAGTTGGTCGCCAAATTTATGAACTGTCTCATGCGGGACGGCAAAAAATCTCTGTCTGAGCGTTTGTTTTATGGAGCTCTGGAGATTGTCGGAGATCGCACCAAAGATGATCCCATGAAGATCTTTCGGGATGCGATTGACAATACCCGTCCGACTGTTGAGGTTCGTTCTCGTCGAGTCGGTGGCGCGACCTATCAGGTTCCGGTGGAAGTGCGTCCAAGCAGACGGCAAACGTTGGCGATCCGCTGGATTGTCAAGTATGCCCGTGATCGCGGTGAGAAAACGATGCGTGAACGTCTGGCCGCTGAGTTGATGGATGCAGCCAACGGACGCGGCTCAACGGTCAAGAAAAAGGACGATACGCACCGCATGGCCGAGGCGAACAAGGTTTTCGCCCACTATCGGTGGTAACGCCAACAGCAATGAAGAGCGTATGGCTCCTCAACGCTTCTGTACAGGGGATGTGACGTGTCAAGGGAAATACCACTGTCTCGCGTGCGCAATATCGGCATCATGGCGCACATTGATGCCGGTAAAACCACCGTGACCGAGCGGATTTTGTATTACACGGGGCGTTCACACAAGCTCGGTGAAGTGCATGACGGTACCGCTACGATGGACTGGATGGAGCAGGAACAAGAGCGCGGCATCACGATTACATCGGCTGCGACTACCTGTTTCTGGAGCGATCATCGTATCAACATTATCGATACGCCTGGTCACGTGGATTTCACCATTGAGGTGGAACGTTCCTTACGTGTTCTGGATGGTGCGGTCGCTGTGTTCTGTTCGGTGGGTGGTGTTCAGCCCCAGTCGGAAACCGTCTGGCGTCAGGCGGACCGTTATGGTGTGCCCCGGGTTGCCTTTGTAAACAAAATGGATCGCATGGGAGCCGATTTCTTCCGTGTGGTAGCCATGATCAAAGATCGTCTCAAAGCGAAAGCCGTACCGATTCAGATCCCGATTGGTCATGAAGACAATTTTCGTGGCATGGTTGATCTGATTACGCGGAAAGCTTTGATTTTTGATGATGAGTCCCTTGGCGCCCGCTATGAAGTCCGGGATGTGCCTGCGGACATGGTCAATGAAGTGAACGAGTATCGGGAAAAGCTGGTCGAAACGGCTCTGGAAGAAAATGACGAGCTGATGGAACGCTATCTGGAAGGCGATGCCATCACAGAGATTGAGTTGCGGGATTGCATTCGTAAAGGCGTGATCCGGGGATCGTTCATCCCTGTCATGTGTGGATCGGCCTTCAAGAATAAGGGTGTGCAGGCTTTGTTGGATGCGGTGGTGGCCTTTTTCCCCTCACCGGATGATGTTGCTTCCGTTCAGGGAATCAAATCCTTGGATGATGCGACCCCGGATACCCGTGAGGCCAAAGACACCGCACCGTTTTCAGCCTTGGCTTTCAAGATCATGTCTGACCCGTTTGTGGGCAGCTTGACCTTTTTCAGAGTCTATTCCGGTGTTTTGACCGCTGGATCTTATATTCTGAATCCGGGCAAGGACAAGAAAGAGCGCATTGGGCGCATCATGTTGATGCATGCCAACAAGCGTGAGGATGTGAAAGAGGTCCGTACCGGAGATATTGCCGCAGCTGTGGGGCTGAAAATGACCACCACAGGGGATACACTGTGTGATCCGGCCAAACCGATTATCCTGGAAAAGATGACCTTCCCGGAGCCGGTGATTTCGATTGCCATTGAGCCGAAAACCAAAGCTGACCAGGAAAAAATGGGAATCGCTTTGGGGCGTCTCGCCCAAGAGGATCCGTCGTTCCGCGTTTCGATCGATCATGAAACGAACCAGACGATCATCTCCGGTATGGGTGAGTTGCATCTGGAGATTCTGGTCGATCGAATGATGCGTGAATTCAAGGTTGAAGCCAATGTGGGTAAACCCCAGGTTGCCTACAGAGAAACGATTACCAAAACCGTCGAGTCGGAAGGTAAGTTTGTACGTCAGTCCGGTGGCCGGGGACAATTTGGTCATGTGTGGCTGCGTATTGAACCAAGAGAACATGGTGCCGGTTTCAACTTTTTGGATGAGATCAAGGGTGGTATTGTTCCACGGGAATACATTTCGGCCGTGGCTAAAGGTGCAGAAGAGGCTCTAAATACCGGTGTGATGGCCGGATATCCGATGGTGGATATCCAGGTGGCTTTGTATGATGGGTCATATCATGATGTTGACTCTTCAGAAATGGCATTCAAAATCGCGGCGTCCATGGCCATCAAAGCAGGATGTGTCAAGGCGGCTCCGGTGATTCTGGAACCTATTATGGAAGTGGAAGTGGAAGTCTCTGAATCCTTTATGGGTGATGTCATCGGGGACTTGAACTCAAGACGCGGAACGATCTATGGCATGGATTCCGTAGCGGGCAATCAACTGGTCAAAGCCATGACCCCGCTTGCGAACATGTTTGGTTACGCCACGGACCTGCGGTCGATGACTCAGGGACGGGCGACTTTCACGATGCAGTTTCATCATTACGAACCGGTGCCGAAAAGCGTCGCCGATGAAATCGTGGCGAAAGTCAAGGGCTAAGGGGAGAGAGATATGGCCAAGGCAAAATTTCAAAGAAATAAACCACACGTCAATATTGGCACCATCGGTCACGTGGATCATGGGAAAACCACCCTGACGGCTGCGATTACCAAGCATCTGGCCTCCAAGGGACTGGCTGAGTTCAAGGCGTATGATCAGATCGATGCCGCTCCCGAAGAGAGAGCGCGTGGTATCACGATCTCGACGGCTCACGTAGAATATGAGACAGATCAGCGCCATTATGCGCATGTTGACTGTCCTGGCCATGCTGACTATATCAAAAACATGATCACGGGTGCGGCGCAGATGGATGGCGCCATCCTGGTGGTGTCTGCGGCCGATGGTCCCATGCCGCAAACGCGTGAGCATATTTTGTTGGCCCGCCAGGTTGGTGTGCCTTCTTTGGTCGTCTTTATGAACAAAGCCGACCAAGTGGATGATCCGGAACTGCTGGAGCTGGTTGAGCTGGAAGTCAGAGAACTGCTCTCCTCCTACGATTTCCCGGGCGATGAGATTCCGATTGTGGTTGGATCGGCCCTCAAAGCCATGGAAGGAGACACGGGTCCGATGGGATCCGGCTCCATTCAGAAGTTGATGGAAGCTGTGGATGCCTACATTCCGCAACCTGAGCGTCCCTTAGACGGTGCTTTTCTTATGCCGATTGAGGATGTTTTCACCATCTCTGGTCGCGGTACGGTGGTGACAGGACGTGTGGAACGTGGTATTGTCAGAGTTGGTGAGAACGTCTCGATTGTGGGTATCAAAGCCACAACCAACTCCGTGTGTACCGGTGTTGAGATGTTCCGCAAATTGTTGGATCAAGGTCAGGCGGGTGACAATATTGGTGTCCTGCTCCGTGGTGTGAAGCGTGAGGATGTGCAGCGTGGTCAGGTTTTGGCCAAGCCAAATTCCATCACTCCCCACACCAAGTTTAAAGCCGAGTGTTACATTCTTTCCAAGGAGGAAGGTGGGCGTCACACCCCGTTCTTCTCCAACTATCGGCCGCAGTTTTATTTCCGCACCACGGATGTGACCGGTGTTTTGAAATTGCCGGAAGGCGTGGAAATGGTGATGCCGGGTGACAATATCTCCATGGAAGTGGAGTTGATCGCACCGATCGCTATGGAAAAAGGTTTGCGTTTCGCCATCCGTGAGGGTGGACGGACCGTGGGTGCCGGCGTCGTATCGGAAATCACGAAGTGACGATGGCCTGTATGGGGCGGCGTCTGGAAGGCGTTGGGTGAATTGGTAATGGATAATCAAAAAATACGAATCCGGTTGAAGGCGTTTGACCATCGGATACTGGATCAATCGACGGGTGAAATTGTCCAGACCGCACGGCGGACTGGTGCTGAAATCCGTGGCCCGATCCCGTTGCCGACAAGAATCAGCCGCTACACGGTTTTGCGTTCACCGCACGTGGACAAAAAATCTCGTGAACAGTTTGAGATCCGTACCCACAAACGGGTCATCGATATCATTAATCCGACGCCTCAGACCGTTGATGCTTTAATGAAACTGGATCTGGCAGCTGGCGTTAACGTCGAGATCAAACTCTAGGCGGTTTTTGCCAGGGAAAGGATGGACCAAGATGCGCGCGGGATTGATCGGACGCAAACTCGGAATGAGCAGGATCTTCACAACAGACGGCAAAAGCGTTGCCGTGACACTGTTGAAAGTGGGTCCATGCCCAATTATTGGTATCAAGACCAGTGAAGTGGATGGCTACAATGCCGTGCAAGTCGGCTATGAAGATGCCAAGCCATCTCGTGTCAAGAAACCAGTGCGGGGACTTTACGCCAAAGCCAATGTGCCTCCTCAACGGATCCTCAAGGAATTCCGTGTGGACGATACATCGGAATATCAGGCGGGTGAGAGTCTGAAGCTGGAACGCATTGAAGCAGGCGCACGTGTTGACGTGACCGCGAAGAGTGTGGGTAAGGGATTTGCTGGTGGCATGAAACGTTGGGGCTTTCGTGGTGGTCGTGCATCACACGGTGCTCACCTGACCCATCGTTCTCCCGGATCCATTGGTCAGTGTCAAACACCTGGTCGTGTTTTCAAGAACAAGAAAATGGCTGGTCACATGGGTGATGTCAATGTGACCGTTATGGGATTGACGGTTGCATCTGTGGATTTGGAACGGAACCTTTTGGTTCTGAAGGGGAGTGTTCCAGGTTCCAAGGGATCGGTTGTATACATCCGGGATGCCGTCAAATCGGCCGTGAAATGACCCGTTCGAGATCTGATGAGATGATTGAGTATCCTGTAATCGACGCGGCCAACCAAACGTCGCACACTGTCAATCTCAGCGCCCATGCTTTTGGTGCAGAGGTCAGAGGTGATTTGCTGACACGTGTTGTCCATTATCAATTGGCCAAACGCCGTCTCGGTACCGCTTCGACCAAACGTCGTGGCGAGGTGAGTGGGGGTGGTCACAAGCCCTATCGTCAAAAGGGTACGGGTAATGCTCGTCAGGGCACGATCCGGGCACCGCAATATCGGACGGGCGGCGTTGTGTTTGGGCCTCATCCCAGAGACTTTTCGGTCAAAATGACCAAAAAAGAGCGTGCTCTCGGATTAAGGATTGCCCTCTCAGCCAAGCGTGAAGCCGAAGAGTTGATTGTCCTTAAGGATTTTGGACTGACACAGATCAAGACCAAAAATCTTTTGGAAATTTTGACTCGCCTGAATGCCGCCAAATCTGTGCTGATTGTGCTGCCGGAGGCGGACGCTCAAGTTGAACTGTCCGCACGCAATCTTCCAGGTGTGGATGTGATTCGGGTTGAGGGCGTCAATGTTTACGATTTGTTGGTGCATGAAAAAGTTTTGATGACTGAGGCCGCTTTGATAAAGCTCGAATCCAGAGTGGCTCAGGGACAAGGATCCAAAACAGAAGTGAGCGAGCAAACAGAAGGAAGCCAAGTATGAGCGGTCCATATACCCTGTATCAGGTTCTGGATGCACCGCGTGTCACTGAGAAATCCACCATGTGCCAGGAAAAGGCCAATCAAATGGTCTTCAAAGTGGCAAACTGGGCCAACAAGCCTCAGATCAAGGCCGCGGTGGAAAAGCTTTTTAATGTTCAGGTCAAGGCCGTACAAACCCTGAAGGTGACGGGCAAAATCAAGCGGGTTGGCCGCACTCAGGGACAAAGAAGTCAATGGAAAAAGGCAATCGTTCGACTTGAGCAAGGGCAAACCATCGACTTTTTCGCCAAGTCCTGACAGGAAGTGAGAACTCCACGCACGGAGCGCAACAATGGCACTGAAATATTTCAATCCTACATCCAATGGTAAACGGACCCAGATCAGTGTTGATCGTGGCGCCCTGTATCGGGGTGAACCGGAATCCAGTCTGACGCAAGGGTTGAATTCCTCGGGTGGGCGTAACAGTTATGGCCGGATGACAGTTCGTCATCAAGGTGGTGGCCACAAACAACGTTACCGTATCGTGGATTTCAAGCGGGACAAACATGATATTCCGGCGAAGGTGGAGAGGATTGAATACGATCCGAACCGCACAGCCTTTATCGCTCTGCTGCACTATGCAGACGGTGAAAAACGGTATATTCTGGCACCACAAAGATTGGCAGCCGGAGACCAGGTTCTGTCTGGAAGCACCGTGGAAGTGAAGCCTGGCAATGCTATGCCACTTCGGGTGATTCCCCTGGGTTCAGTTGTCCACAATGTGGAATTGAAACCTGCCAAGGGTGGTCAGCTTGCCCGTTCCGCAGGGAATTATGTGCAACTGATGGGTAAAGAAGGCAAGTATGCCCAGTTGAAACTGCCGTCTGGTGAAATGCGTCTGGTATTGCTGGATTGTATGGCGACGATTGGACAGGTTTCCAATCCGGATCATGGCAATATCAAATTGGGTAAAGCAGGCCGGTCGCGCTGGATGGGTAAACGTCCCTCGGTTCGTGGTGTCGCCATGAACCCGGTTGATCATCCGCACGGTGGTGGTGAAGGACGCACATCCGGTGGACGTCATCCGGTCACGCCATGGGGTGTACCGACCAAGGGTAAAAAGACCCGTGATCGCGTCAAATCCACCAATCGACTGATCATGCGGCGGCGTGTGACGGGTGACCGTAAATAACGGCACGCTAGGAACCAGGTAACGCAACTATGGAAGCAACCGGGCAAAACGCCGTAATGATGCCAGAACGGGTGCAAGAGGATAAGCATGGCAAGATCGATTAAAAAAGGTCCATTCTTCGATGGTTATCTTCTTCAAAAAGTGGAGAAGCTGCGGGAAATTGGACGTAAGGAACTGATCAAGACTTGGTCAAGAAGATCGACGATCATTCCGGAATTCGTGGGCTACACCTTTGGCGTTCATAACGGACGCAAATTTATTCCGGTCCTGGTGACCGAAAATATGGTGGGCCACAAACTTGGTGAATTTTCTGCAACCCGCACCTTCCATGGTCATGGCGGGGACAAGAAATCCAACCGGAAATAGCGAGAGGACGGGACGATGGAAGCCGTAGCAAGATTGAAGAATCTCCCGGTCTCGCCAACCAAGGTCAGACTGGTCGTTGATCAGATTCGTGGACATCGAGTGGATAATGCCTTGCGGACCTTGGAATTTTCCAAAAAACGCGTGGCCAATTCCGTAAGAGAAACGTTGAAGTCAGCGATTGCCAATGCTGAGAACAATTATGGGTTGGATGTGGATACCCTGATTGTCTATCAAGCGAGCGTTGATCAAGGGTTGGTGATGAAACGCTTTCGGCCAAGAGCAAGGGGGCGAGCAGGTCGGCTCATTAAGAGGACGAGCCATCTCACTATTACCGTGCGTTCTGCCGAATAGTCAGGTGATGGTGAATCGGGTCGAAGGATCCTCATCAAGTTAAAGCTGGAGAGCGACTCAATGGGTCAAAAGGTACATCCAACAGGTTTTCGTCTTGGTATAACCAAGACGTGGGATACGCGCTGGTATGCCGACAAGGCATTTGCATCCTTGTTGCTCGAAGATATCAAGTTGCGTGAGTGGATCAAGAAGCGCTTGGAACATGCGAGTGTATCGAAGATCATCATTGAGCGTCCTGCAAAAAAGGCACGCATCAATATTCATACGGCCCGGCCAGGCATCATCATTGGCAAAAAGGGTGCGGATATTGAGAAGCTGAAAAACGATATTGCCAAAGTTGCCAATACAGAAGTGGCTTTGAATATCGTTGAAGTGCGCAAACCAGAAGCCGAGGCCCAGTTGATCGCTGAAAATGTGGCCCAGCAACTGGTAAGACGTGTCGCCTTTCGTAGAGCCATGAAACGTGCCGTGACCTCAGCCATGCGGTTGGGTGCTTTGGGGATTCGCATCAACTGTGCGGGTCGTCTTGGCGGAGGTGAAATTGCACGCACAGAATGGTATCGTGAAGGACGTGTGCCGTTGCATACGTTACGCGCTGATATCGAATACGGGTTCGCGGATGCGAACACCACCTATGGCGTGATAGGCGTCAAGGTTTGGGTGTTCAAGGGCGAGATCATCGACAGGGAAATCAGGAGGCCGTAAGGATCCTTCGTCATGCTTTTGCAACCCAAAAAGACCAAGTTCCGCAAGGCCCATAAAGGGCGCATTCATGGCATCGCGGGAAGCTGCTCCGAATTGAACTTCGGCCAATATGGCCTGAAGGCCATGGAAGCCGGACGTATCACTGCCCGGCAAATTGAAGCAGCAAGACGCGCCATGACCCGCCACATCAAGCGTGGTGGACGCATTTGGATTCGTCTTTTTCCTGACGTCCCGGTTTCCAAGAAACCTGCGGAAGTGCGTCAAGGAAAAGGAAAGGGGAATCCAGAATTCTGGATGGGCCGGGTCAAGCCGGGCCGTATCCTTTATGAAATGGAAGGGGTCTCGGAAGAGATCGCCAGGGAGGCCATGGCCTTGGCCGGTGCCAAGTTGCCTATTCCAACCAAATTTGTGCATAATTGGAGGAAAGCGTAATGAAGGCTGCTGAAATACGAGCGCTTTCCGAAGAGCAGGTCGGCGAAAAGCTGAAGGCGCTCTATCAGGAAGCATTCAATTTGCGCTTTCAACTGGCGACGGCGCAACTGGAAAATACAGCGAGAATCCGCAAGGTCCGTAAGGAAATTGCCAGATTTCATACGATCGCTGGTGAGCGGACGATGATACAAAACGCTGTGGACAAGGAGAACTAGTCATGGCGCAACGCATTATGCAGGGCGTCGTGGTGAGCGACAAAATGGATAAGACCGTTGTGGTCAAAGTAGAGCGAAATGTTCGTCATGAACTCTATGGAAAGATCATCAAACGGTCGAAAAAATACAAGGCGCATGATCCGGAAAATCGTCTCAAGGTCGGTGATGTGACGAAGATTCGTGAATGTCCGCCGGTTAGCAAAGACAAGTGCTGGGTTGTGCTTTCGGAGGAATCCTCATGATTCAAGTACAAACGACTCTTGAGGTGGCAGACAATTCCGGTGCCAAGAAGGTGCAATGTATCAAGGTGCTGGGCGGATCAAAACGGCGCTACGCGAAAGTTGGAGATGTGATTGCAGTCGCGATCAAATCTGCAATTCCCCGCGGAAAAGTTAAAAAGGGTGATGTGGCTCGCGCTGTTGTTGTGCGTACTAAAAAGCAGGTGACGCGCGACGATGGCAGCTATATCCGTTTTGACCGCAATGCCGCTGTTTTGATTACCAAAACCGGTGATCCTGTGGGTACCCGTATCTTTGGACCGGTGACCCGCGAATTGCGTGTTAGAAACTACATGAAAATCATTTCATTGGCACCAGAAGTTCTCTGAGTATCGGTGAATTGGTAATGACGACGACGGGTGATGGTTCCATGAATACCGCTTTCAAAACTTCCCTGAAAAAGGGTGACCAGGTTGTGGTGATCGCCGGGAAGGACAAGGGCAAACGCGGTCGTATTTTACAAATCGTGACCGACAAGCAAAGCGCCCTGGTGGAACGAGTCAATATGATCAAACGCCACACCAAAGCGACCAAAGAGAAAGAATCCTCAATCGTCGAAAAGGAAGCGCCAGTCCATATCTCGAACCTGATGTATCTGGATGTTGCAACAGGGAAGGGAAGTCGGATCGGCAAGAAAATTTTGGCGGATGGACGCAAAGTACGCGTAGCCCTCAAATCGGGCGAGACCATTGACCGCTAGGCTGCGGTTCAGGTAAGATACCATCTCAAAGCTTTGTGTTTGTTAGGCCCCACAGGGAATGAACAATGGCCAGACTGAAAGAACTGTATGACAAGGAGATCGGTCCCGCCTTGATGAAGGAATTTGCATACCAAAATGTGATGCAAATCCCTCGGATCGAAAAGGTCGTCATCAATATGGGTGTTGGCAAAGCGGTTGCTGACAAGAATCTCCTCAACGGTGCTGTGTCTGATATGACCGCCATATCTGGACAAAAGCCATTGGTCACCAAGGCCAAAAAGTCCGTTGCCGGGTTCAAACTGCGCAAAGGTCAGGCCATTGGCTGTTGTGTGACTTTGCGTCGCACCCGTATGTATGAATTTCTGGACAGACTTATCAATGTGGCACTGCCTCGTACCCGTGACTTCCAAGGCGTTAAGGGAAATTCCTTTGACGGACGTGGTAATTACTGCATGGGATTGAAAGAGCAGATCATCTTTCCGGAAATTGATTACGATAAAGTGGATGCGGTTCGTGGCATGGATATTGTCATTGTGACCTCGGCACCCACAGACAAGGAAGCCAAAGCCCTTTTGCGGGCATTCCGGATGCCTTTCAAGAACTGATCGTCGAGGATGATGCGAAGAGATGGCCAAGAAATCACTGATTGCCAAGTGTAAGCGTAAACCGAAATTCAGCGTTCGGACGTACCATCGTTGCGCTCGTTGTTCTCGACCCAGAGGATATATCAGGAAGTTTACTTTGTGTCGAATTTGTGTCAGACAGCTTGCTCTGCGGGGTGAGATTCCCGGCATTGTGAAAGCATCGTGGTAGAAAACAGCATTTTTGGACTGGAGCTTTGAATCCATGGGAATGACCGACCCAATCAGTGATATGTTGAGCCGGATCCGTAACGCTCAAATGGTGCGTAAGGATCAAGTTGACATACCCGTTTCCAAGCTCAAGACGCGTATCGCCGAAATCCTTAAAGACGAAGGGTTCATCGACAGGATTGAGCTTCTTCCCTCAGGAAATTTTAATGTCTTGCGTCTTGATCTTAAATATCGGAATGGACGTCCGGTGATCGAAGAGATTCGTCGTCGTTCACGGCCAGGACGCCGTGAGTATGTTGCCCGTGATGAGATTCCGAGCGTTTATCAGGGGTTGGGTATTGCCATTCTCTCTACCAGCAAGGGTGTGGTCTCAAACCGTCAAGCCCGCAAACTGGGTGTAGGCGGCGAACTCTTGTGTACGGTTTTCTAACGTTCGAGGAATTTTCTCGTGTCCAGAATTGGAAAATTACCGATCTCTGTCCCTAAAGGGGTGGAGGTGATCATCGAGAATCAGACCATCCAGGTCACGGGCAAGCTCGGAACCTTGACTCGCAAGTTTCCGGCGCAAATGCAGGTGACTCACGATGGGGATCAGTTGATTGTTACACCCTTAACCGATTCCAAGGATAGCGGGGCGTTGTGGGGTCTCACCCGTGCCTTGTTGAACAATATGGTTAAAGGGGTGTCGGATGGCTTCTCCAAGACCCTGGAGATCATTGGGGTCGGCTATCGTGCAGCTGTCGAAGGTCGTATCTTGCGTTTGAACCTTGGGTTTTCGCATCCTGTGGATTTTAAGCTCCCAGATGGCGTGGATGCCTCTGTGGATAAAAACACAATGCTGATGCTCAAGAGTATCGATGCGGAACGTCTGGGGCAAACCTGCGCTGAGATCAGGGCTTACCGTTTGCCCGAGCCGTACAAGGGCAAAGGGATCAGCTATGTAGGCGAAAAAATACTCCGCAAGGTCGGCAAGAAGAAATAGGCCCTGCGTTTCACGCATACGTGGCCAATAATGCATGGGGATGGTTTGATGTCACAGGATCGGCACGAGGCCAGAAAAACACGGAGCGCCCGAATCCGGTATAAAATCCGGCAGGTCGCAGATAAACGTTTGCGGCTTTCTGTGTTTCGCAGTGCGAAACACATTTATGCGCAAATTATTGATGATACCCAAGGTGTGACCCTGGTATCAGCTTCGACCTTGGAAAAAGAGGTTCGTGAGCAAGTCAAGAATGGTGGCAATAAAGATGCCGCTGCCGAAGTTGGCAAACGATTGGCTGAAAAGGCCAAAGCAGCCAATCTGAGCAGTGTCGTTTTTGATCGCAGCGGTTATTTGTATCATGGCCGTGTCAAAACATTGGCCGATGCCGCGCGTGAAGGCGGGTTGGAATTCTGATCCAGCCCGTTTAGGGCTTTGACTCATGGGCAGGAGTGGAGATGGCTAAGCGACGCAGCACCAACACCAATAATAACAATAACAACACCCCTGAAGAAAAAGTGGGGAGTTGGCAGTCCGATGACTTTATCGAGAAGTTGGTGACCATCAAACGTACTGCAAAAGTCGTTAAGGGTGGCAGCCGCTTTAATTTCTCTGCCATTGTCGTGGTTGGCGATGGGAAAGGTCGTGTCGGATATGGCTTGGGCAAAGCCAAGGAAGTTCCCGAAAGCATTCGCAAGGCGACTGAAAAGGCCCGCAAAAATATGATGGATATTGCCATTAAAGATGGCAGAACCATTTTCCATCAAATGATTGGCCATTATGGCGCCGGTGGTGTGATTCTCCGGCCTGCGGTGGAAGGTACAGGCATCATTGCTGGTGGTTCCATGCGTCCCATTTTTGAAGCGTTGGGGATTCGTGATATCCTTGCCAAATCCACGGGAACCTCCAATCCCCACAATTTGATCAAGGCCACTTTTGATGCTTTGAAATCCATTCGGTCACCACGGGAAGTGGCACTGAAACGTGATCTGCCCCTGGCCCGTTTTGGCGTGGCGTGAGGATGATACCATGGCAAAAATGCTGAAAGTTCAACAAATCCGTTCCCTGATCGGGCGTCCCATGGAACAACGTTTGATTGTTCGTGGCCTTGGTTTGAAAAGAATCCGTCATATCCGTGAACTGCAAGACAATGAGTGTGTTCGCGGAATGATTACCAAAGTTCCTCATCTGGTCCGTGTCGTTGAATAATTGGTCCATCCGACCTGACAAGACAGGAATTCTTGTTTCGCCCTATCTCATTTGTCCAGTAAGGTTTTAGATACCATGAAACTCAATGAACTGCCAAAGAATCCTGCCGGTGCCCGTGGTGGCAAACGCGTAGGACGCGGAATCGGTTCCGGTCACGGCAAAACTAGCTGCCGTGGTCAGAAGGGACAAAGTGCCCGCTCAGGTGGTTATCACAAAGTCGGGTTTGAAGGTGGACAAATGCCTTTGCAACGGCGTTTGCCCAAACGTGGCTTCAAGAATCCGTTCCGTAAAGAGTATTCTTTGGTCAACGTTCAAGATCTTGAAATTTTTGATGCCGGAAGCCAAGTCGGCTTGGCGGAACTTAAGGCCACTGGCTTGATTGGACGTGAGCGTGACGGAGTGAAGCTGCTGGCTCAAGGTGAAGTGACCCGTGCCATCACCATTCATGTGGATCGTGCTTCTGCGGCTGCCATTGAGAAAGTCCGTGCTGCCGGTGGTGATGTGATCGTAAAAATGGTTGAGAGCGATGTTTCGGCTCAATCCGAGGGTGAATAAAGGCGGGCATGAGTTCTATGGAAGCGCAATCTCCGTTTGCAGGTTTGGCGAATCTTGGCCGCATACCCGAGTTGCGCAAGCGCTTGTTGTTTACATTGGGCATGTTGATTGTTTATCGAATCGGCGCCCATGTTCCCACGCCTGGCATTGATCCCAAGGCGCTGGCCGCCTTTTTTGATCAACAGCAGGGTACCCTGCTGGGCATGTTCAATATGTTTTCCGGTGGTGCCCTGTCTCGTTTGACAGTGTTTGCTCTCGGCATCATGCCCTATATCTCCTCTTCCATCATTCTGCAATTGATGACCGCTGTTTTTCCGAAACTGGAGGCCATCAAAAAAGAGGGTGAGCTGGGAAGAAGAAAGATCAATCAATACACCCGTTACGGAACCGTTGTGCTTTCGATCTTTCAGGGATTCGGTATTGCCTACGGTCTGGAATCCATGCAGGCCGGTGGACTGGGAGTGGTGGTGGATCCAGGTTGGTCTTTCCGTATCATGACGGTGATCACCTTGACTTCCGGAACGGCCTTCATCATGTGGGTCGGGGAACAGATCACGGCCCGGGGTATTGGTAATGGCATCTCGTTGATCATTTTTGCAGGGATTGTGGCCAATCTGCCCATTGCCTTGGTCAAGACTCTTGAATTGGCCAGAACCGGAGATTTGCAGCCCCTGTTCGTTTTGTTCCTCCTGGTGATGTCGGTGGCAGTGACTGCCTTCATTATTTTCATGGAGCGGGCTCAACGCCGTATCACGGTCCAATATGCCAAGCGGCAAGTCAGTGGTCGCCGCATGGTCGGTGGTGAAAGCACTCACTTGCCCTTGAAAGTGAATACTTCTGGTGTCATCCCACCCATCTTCGCCAGTTCAATCATTCTCTTCCCGGTGACCATTGCCAATTTTGCGCCTTGGGAATGGCTGAAAGGCGTAGCCACAGCACTGTCGCCTGGCCATTTTGCTTATATGGTGGTTTATTCCCTGGCGATCGTATTCTTTTGTTATTTTTATACAGCCATCGTCTTCAATCCTCAGGAGACGGCTGAAAACTTGCAAAAGTATGGTGGGTTTGTGCCCGGAATTCGTCCTGGTGTGAGAACCGCTGAGTATCTGGATAATATTTTGACCCGTCTCACCCTGGTGGGTGCTGTTTATGTCACTGCAGTTTGTTTGTTGCCAGAGATTTTGATTTCAAGCTATAATGTGCCGTTTTATTTTGGCGGAACCTCCATGTTGATCGTTGTGGGTGTCACCATGGATACCGCTGCGCAAATCCAGTCCTTTCTGATCAGCCGTCAGTATGAAGGGTTGATGCAGAAGGCCAGAATTCGTGGCCGCCGATAACGGTCAAGCTTTGGAGGTCTGACTTATGAAGGTTCGTGCATCGGTTAAAACACTTTGTAAACTTTGCAAAGTGGTGAAACGCAAAGGTGTGACCCGGGTGATCTGTCCGGCACATCCCAAGCATAAACAACGGCAAGGATGACCACAACGGAAACGTCAGGTTTCCAGGTGGGAAGAGTATAATTGGTTGAACCGGCTCAGGAGGTGGGAAGGTGGCCCGTATTGCTGGCGTAAACATCCCGATCAATAAGCGGATGGAAGTGGCTCTGACGTATATTTACGGGATCGGTCCTGAAAGAGCCAAAAAAATCTTGACGGACGCAGGTGTCTCCACGGAAGTCAGGGCTCGTGACTTGTCTGAGGCAGAAACGGCCCGCATCCGTGCCATCATTGACAAGGATTTCATTGTCGAAGGTGATCTGCGGCGTCAAGTGGCGATGAATACCAAGCGTCTGATGGACCTGGGTAGTTACCGCGGTTTGCGACATCGCCGTGGCCTTCCTACTCGTGGACAACGGACTCATACCAATGCCCGCACGCGCAAAGGACCGCGCCGCGCCGTGGTTGGAAAATGATCATGAATCACTTACTGTTTGGCCGTGGTAACAAGACCAGGCCCGGAATGAAGGAGTAAACATGGCGACGAAGGCTCAGAAAACCGCTACCCGGATTAAAAAGAAGGAGCGGAAAAATATCGCCAGCGGAATCGCGCATATCCGATCCACCTTCAACAACACGATCGTTTCCATTACCGATACCGTTGGAAATGTGATTTCCTGGGGATCGGCTGGGGCACAGGGTTTCAAGGGATCTCGTAAATCTACCCCCTTTGCAGCCCAAATGGCTGCCGAGGATGCTGGACGCAAGGCCATGGAACATGGCATGAGAAACTTGGAAGTTCGCCTGAAGGGACCGGGATCCGGACGTGAATCCGCCCTGAGAGCATTGGCCAATATTGGCTTTAATATCGCCTACGTGCAGGACGTCACCCCCATTCCACACAATGGCTGCCGTCCTCCGAAGCGGCGTCGCGTCTGATTCGACTCGGTTGATAAGGGACTCTGGGAAAACATGGCCCGTTATTTTGGATCCAAATGCAGATTGTGTCGCCGTGAGGCGACCAAACTTTTCCTGAAAGGGGAAAAGTGCTACTCTGACAAATGCGCTATTGAGCGCCGAAACTATGGTCCCGGTCTGCATGGTCAGCGCCGTCGCAAGGTTTCGGACTATGGTGTCCATCTGCGCGAGAAGCAAAAAATTAAACGCACCTATTGCGTGCTGGAAAAACAGTTCCATAACTATTTCCAGAAAGCTGCGCGCATGCCCGGTGTTACCGGTGAAAACCTGTTGATCCTCCTCGAAAGGAGACTCGACAATGTGGTCTATCGCCTCGGCTTCAGCGCTTCCCGCAGCGAAGCAAGACAGGTGGTCAGCCACAAACAAATCCTGGTGAATGGCAAACCCATCAACGTCAGTTCCTATTTGGTAAAGCCAGGGGACAAGATCGCTGTGGACGAACAGTGCAAGGCTCATATCCGTATCAAGGGTGCCTTGGACAGCGCGATGCGGCGCAGTTTCCCCTCCTGGCTTGAGGTCGATCCCGTGGCCATGTCCGGCACATTCCTCTCGTTCCCGGATCGCGCGGATCTTCCTGCCGATTATAACGAAAACCTCATCGTCGAACTTTATTCCAAGTAGTGTGTTTACCTGGATGGGGGATTGTGATGTACAGGAATTGGACGGAATTGATCAAGCCCCGCAAGGTGGAGTTGGTCGGGGATGGAGATTCTCAATACAAGGCCACTCTGGTTGCCGAACCCCTGGAACGTGGCTTTGGCACCACACTTGGCAATGCTTTGCGTCGGGTTTTGCTTTCGTCTTTGCAGGGAGCCGCTGTTTCGTCGGTCAAGATCGAAGGTGTCTTGCATGAGTTTTCGAGTATCCCGGGTGTGCTGGAAGATGTGACGGATATCATCCTGAATCTCAAAGGGGTGGCCATCCGGATGAAAAGTGGCAGTACCCGTACCATGTCTTTGGTCGCGGATAAAGAAGGGGTCGTGACCGCTGGTGATATCGAATGCGGTCATGATGTGGAGATCCTGAATCCCCATCACCACATCGCCACCTTGAATAAAAGTGGCAAATTGAATATGACCATGACCGTCACAACGGGCAAAGGTTATGTTCGTGCCACTCCTGGCGCGGATGACGTTCCGACCAATATCGGTGATATTCCCCTGGATTGCAGCTATAATCCAGTCAAACGGGTGTCGTATAAAGTATCCAATGCCCGCGTTGGTCAACAGACTGACTATGACAAATTGGTTTTAGACATCGAAACCAATGGTGTCGTGAGCCCGGAAGACGCTTTGGCCCTGGCGGCCAAAATTCTTCAGGATCAGTTGAGCCTGTTCATCAATTTTGATGACATTCCCATTCATGAGGGGCGTGATGACAACGCCACTCCCAAATGGAATCCGAATCTCTTCCGCAAGGTCGATGAACTGGAACTTTCCGTCCGTTCGGCCAATTGCTTGAAGAATGATGACATTGTCTATATCGGTGACTTGGTTCAAAAAACCGAGTCCGAAATGCTCAAGACCCCGAATTTTGGTCGCAAGTCCTTGAATGAAATCAAGGAAGTGCTGGAAGAGATGGATCTGAGCCTGGGCATGCATCTGGATGGTTGGCCGCCGGAAAATATTGAAGACTTGGCCAAGCAGTTTGATGAAGAGAATTTCTAGGAAAGAGAACATCTGATTTAAGGACAGATTGATCATGAGACACCTCAAAAAGGGCCGCAAACTGAATCTCAGACCCGATATTCGCAATGCCATGTTGAAAAACATGTTGACCAGTCTGTTTCGGTACGAGCGAATTGAAATTACCCTGCCCCGTGCCAAGGAATTGCGCATGCTGGCAGATCGGATGGTGACCCTGGGGAAAGATGGGTCGCTGCATTCCCGGCGTCAAGCCTTGTCTGTGATGACCGACAAGGAAGTGACCCACAAGCTGTTTTCGGATATCGCCGAGCGCAACCGGACCCGGAATGGTGGTTATACGAGAATCATCAAGACCCGTCACCGGTTTGGTGACTGCGCGCCGATGGCCTTTCTGGAATTGGTGGAGCGGCAGGCCACTGCTTGATGTGACGTTGGTGGTAACCATGATGTCGCAACCGTTTGATTGGGTTGTCATCATTGGAACGTGAGATTGGAAAAGGCCGATGGTGCAAACCATCGGCCTTTTCTTTTGGTCGTGTTTCCTGACGGATTTGCAAATTTTTGATGGTGTTGCGTTTCTTTTGGTTTGTTTGCGCCATGTGAGGGGGGGATATCTATCCTCCCGGTTTACAGTTGACGCAGGATGGCGTGCAGTTCATCGATGCGCACGGCGGCGTCCTCCCAAACCCGATCCTTGATGCTCAGGGTCTGGGTTTCGTGATTGAGGCGGATGGCTCCTTTCCCTTGCTGCAACAAGCCGATGATCCCTTCCGGGCTGACATTGGGGGTGGCGTGAAACTGGATGCTCGCCCCTTTGGGGCCGGCGTCGATCTTGAGAATCTTGATGCGCCGACAGGCCTGCTTGAGACTCATGACCCGGAGCAGATTGGAGGCGGATTCGGGCAGATGGCCAAAGCGGTCCGTGAGTTCGGCGCGCATCTCTCCGATGTCGTTGGCGGTTTCCAGGGTGGCGATGCGTTTGTAGAGGGTCAGCCTCTGGCGCACGTCCGGGACGTAATCTTCCGGAATGTGGGTGGAAATGTGTAGATTGATCACCGGTGAGAACTCTTCGGGTTCCGGTTTGTCGGTTGCTGAAGCCAGACCATTGCCGGAGGCGAGACTTTCCACCGCCTCCTTGAGCATTTGATTATAAAGTTCAAAGCCCACTTCCCGGATTTGTCCCGACTGTTCTTCTCCTAGCATGTTGCCGGCGCCGCGAATCTCCATGTCGTGGGTGGCCAGGGTGAACCCGGCTCCCAGTTCTCCCATGGACTCGATGGCTTCCAGCCGTCGCAGGGCATCTTCGGTGAGGGATTGGACGTGTGGAATGAACAGATAGGCGTAGGCCCGGTGTCTGGAGCGTCCGACACGACCCCGCAGTTGATGCAGCTGCGCTAGGCCGAAGCGGTCGGCCCGGTGGATGATGATGGTATTGGCGGTGGGGATATCCACCCCGTTTTCGATGATGGTGGTGCAAAGCAGCAGGTTGAACTCCTGGCGATAAAAGGAGAGCATGATCTTTTCCAGCCGACCTTCCCGCATCTGGCCATGGGCCACGCCGATCTTGGCTTCCGGGACCAGTTCGGCGAGTTCGACCGCCATTTTATCGATATCCTGCACCCGGTTGTGGACAAAGAAGACCTGTCCACCCCGGTAGATTTCCCGCAATACCGCTTCCCGTACCTTTTGGCGGTCGTACTGGAGCACAAAGGTGCGGATGGCCAACCGGTTGACCGGAGGTGTGGCGATGATGGAGATGTCCCGCAGGCCGCTCATGGCCATGTGCAGGGTGCGGGGGATGGGGGTGGCGGTCAGGGTGAGGATGTCCACGGTGGCGCGCATCTGTTTGATGCGCTCCTTGTGGATCACGCCGAACCGCTGTTCCTCGTCCACCACCAGCAGTCCCAGATCCTTGAACACCACATCTTTTTGCAGCAGTCGATGGGTGCCCACGATGATGTCCACACCCCCGCAAGCGATCATCTCCACGGCCTTTTTTTGTTCCGCCGGGGTGCGGAAGCGGGAGAGAATATCCACCGTGATGGGATAGGCGGCGAGACGACGGCTGAAGGTCTCGAAGTGTTGTTGGGTCAGGATGGTGGTGGGACTCAAGACCGCCACCTGTTTGCCATCCATCACCGCCCGGAAGGCGGCCCGCAGGGCCACTTCGGTTTTGCCGAATCCCACGTCGCCGCACACCAGTCGATCCATGGGTTTGCTCTGGGCCATGTCCTCCAGTACCGCTTCGATGGCGGCGGTCTGGTCCGGGGTCTCCTCGAAGGGAAATCCCGCCGCGAACTCTTGCAGCAACGGATCCGGCGTGGAAAAACGATACCCCTGGTTGGCCTGCCGCATGGCTTGCAGGCGTACCAGTTCTTCGGCCATTTCCAGGATTTTGCGTTTGGCTTTTTCTTTGGTTTTTTCCCACTTGACGCCGCCGAGTTTGTCCAGCGGCACCTCTTCTCCGCCGACGTATTTGGTCACCCGGTCCAGGTTTTCCACCGGGGCGTAGAGTTTGTCCGAGCCGGCGTAGTGAATCAGCAGAAAATCGTTTTTGATCCCCCCCACCTCCAGAGAGAGAAGTCCGCCGTAGCGGCCTACTCCGTGGTCCGCATGCACCACGGGATCCTGTTCTCTCAAGTCGGCGAATCCCGCCAGCAGTTGATCCAGGTAGCGGGGATCGGTTTTGCGGCGTTTGGTCTTGATGCCGAAGATGGCACTTTCCGTCAGCAGCACGATGCCCATGCGACCGTGGACAAATCCGCTTTCCAGGTCACCGACCGCTAAAAAGGTGGTGGAACCGGGCGCGACGGCGAGCAGTTCGTTCCAGTGGGAGACGGTGGTGGTGGGGATTTTGTGGTCTTCGAGGAGTTCCCGCAGCCGTTCCCGTTGTCCCATGGAGGTGGCGGTGACACACACCTTGAACCCTTGGGCATGGGCCTGGCGGATGGTGTCGCTGGCCAGATCCAGGGGCGGCTTGGGAGCTTCGGTGGTTTCGGTGCCTGCCGGCTGGATAAAGTTGGGAGCCGGATCGAACCCCATGGAGATGCCCCCGGGGGCGGCCTGGGGGGTGGTGGCGAACAGGGAAAAGCGGTTGAGCTGTTCCCGGAGTGTGGCTTCCGACAGATAGAGTTCCCGGGGTGGGGGGGGACGATGGGGATCGTGTTGGGTTTCGTGTTCCAGATTGGCGATGCGTTCCTGCACCTCTTCGTCGAAGCGTTTGGCTTCGGCGATGGCGTCGGTATCGAGCAGAAACAGAGCCGTGGGGGGCAGATAGTCGAAAAAGGTTTCCGCCGCGTTGTAGAAAAAGGGCAGATATTGTTCCATGCCTGGGGATTTTTCCCCTTTGGAGACCTGTTTGTACAGTTCATCCTCGGCGGCGCCGATGCCGTGGGCCTGACGGAACGAAGAGCGAAAGTCGCGGATGGTCTCTTCGGTGAGGATCACCTCGCTCACCGGCAGGGCCTGGACCGACTGGATGCGATCCGTGGAGCGTTGGGTGATGGGGTCGAAGAGTCGCAGGGTTTCCACCTCGTCGCCGAACAGTTCCAGGCGCACCGGGTCTTCTCTTCCCGGCGGGAAAAAATCGACGATGCCGCCCCGGATGGCGTATTCCCCAGACTCTTCCACCTGGGTGGCGGCCCGGTAGCCCGCCGAGGCCAGAAAATGCCGCAGCGCGGCCAGATTGAGTTGATCCCCTCTGGAGACCGAAAAACCATGGGTGGCCAGATATTGATGGGGAACCGTGCGGCGCATGAGGGCCGACGGGGTGGTGATGAGGGTGGTGAGGGTATGTCCTGCCGTATCTCCGGCCATCACCGGGCCGGTGCCCAGGGTCTGGGTGAGGCGGAACAGGGCGCGGATGCGTTCTCCCATGATTGGGCCATAGGGGGAGAGCCGTTCAAAGGGCAGGGTCTCCCAGGCCGGAAAAGGCAGCAGGGTGAGGGATGGCGCCAGATGATCGGCGAAAAAGAGCAGTTCCCGATAGAGGCTTTCCGCCCGTGCCGAGGTTCCGGTGACCACCACGACCGGTCCCAAGGCGTGTCGGGAGGTTTCGACCGCCAGCCATGGGAGGGATGCGCCGGGAAGATTGCCCAGGAGCGGATAGGGTGGGCCACGACGTTCCAGAAGAGGCACCAGGGGGGCGAGCAGGGGATGTTTCACGGGAGTGGACGTATCGGTGGTCTGGCGGTGTGAAAGTTCGGGCAAATAATTGATTGTGTATTTATAATAATATAATATGCAGTGTCAACCCAGCCTGAGAGCGGTTTTTCTTGCGCCGGGGATGATCCGGGCGGGAAAGTGAGTCGGTTCAAGGGGGAGATGGGATGCGATGACCTGGGAATTGCGGGTATTGGTGGAGCGGGCGTTCGAGGAGAGCGTTGCCGATCATTTGACGGCGGAAGGCTCCATGGGGGTTTCCGCCACGGTGGCCGGGGATCGGTTGCTGGTGACGGGTTACTTCGATCCGGAGGTGGATCGAACCGGCGTGGAGATCCGGCTGTTGCTGGTTCTGGCCGCTGCGGGGTGGGTGGCCGAAGAGCAGGCGGTCACCTGGCGGTTTCTGGCCGAGCAGGATTGGGCCGAGGCGTGGAAGGAGTCCTACACGTCCCTGCCCGTGGGCAAAGGGTTGTTGATCGTGCCCTCCTGGCTGGAAGAGCCTGCCGATTCCGGGCGTCGGGTGTTGCGCATGGATCCGGAGATGGCCTTTGGCAGTGGCACCCATGCCACCACCCGGGGCTGTCTGGAACTGCTGGAGGAGGTGGCGGGTCAAAAGCCTTTGGGGCGGGTGCTGGACATGGGATGCGGTTCCGGGGTGTTGGGGATCTGGGCCGCCATGCTGGGGGCCGAGGGGGTGGTGGGGACCGATCTGGATCCGGTGGCCGTGGAGACCGCCCAACGCAATGCCCGGCTCAACGGGGTCGGGGAGCGGCTGGAAATCATCGAATGTGCCCAGGTGCCGGATGGTCCGTTTCAGACCATTGTGGCCAACATTCTGGCATCGGTGTTGTTGTCGGCGGTGGTGCCGTTGGTGGCGGCGTTGGCGCCGGGGGGCAGTCTGATTCTCTCCGGAGTGCTGCGGGAGCAGGCCCGTGAAGTGCAATTGGCGTTCGAGGGGGAAGGGGTGCGGTTGGATCGGACCCTGTTCATCGAGGAGTGGGCCGTGCTGTTATTGAAATTCGGAGAGGGATCATGACGGTTTTCGATGTGGCGGTTTGGAAGAATGGCAAGGTGCGCATGCTGGATCAGCGGCGTTTGCCAAGCGATGAGATCTACCATGATTACGGTTCCGCGGCGGAGGTGGCGGAGGCTATCCGGGATATGGTGGTGCGGGGGGCGCCGGCCATCGGTTGCGCGGCGGCTTTCGGGGTGGCGGTGGAGGCGTTTCGGCTGGCGCGGGAGGGCATTCCCGACTCCTGGTCTCAGGCCATGGATCCCGCCATGCGGCAGTTGCGGGCGGCCCGGCCCACGGCGGTGAATCTGGCCTGGGCTTTGGATCGGTTGCAACCGTTGCTGGCCGGGGAGCCTGAAGGTGTGCCGGAGCGGTTGCTGGCGGAAGCCGAGGCGATCCATCGGGAGGATATCGCGTCGTGTCGGGCCATGGGTGCGGCGGGTGCGGCCATTCTGCCCATCCCGGCTGGCGGGAGACCCCTGGCCATCATGACCCATTGCAACGCCGGCGCTCTGGCCACGGCGGGATACGGGACCGCCCTGGGGGTGATCCGCGCCGCCCGGGATCGCTTCGGATCGGTGATGGTGTATGCCACCGAAACCCGGCCCTATCTGCAAGGGGCCCGTCTGACCGCCTGGGAGTTGCTCCACGATGGTTTCGACGTGACCTTGATGACCGATTCCATGGCGGGTCACGCCATGAGTCGCGGATTGGTGGATGTGGTGGTGGTGGGAGCGGATCGGGTGGCGGCCAATGGCGATGTGGCCAACAAGATCGGTACCTATGCCCATGCGGTGCTGGCCAAACGGCACGGCATTCCGTTTCTGGTGGCCTGTCCCCTGTCCACCATCGACCTGAACACCCCCACAGGCGCGCATATCCCCATCGAGGAGCGTTCCGAAGAAGAGGTGACCCATTTTTCGGGACAGCGGGTGGCCCCCAATGGGGTGCGGGTGTTCAATCCCGCCTTCGATGTGACTCCCGCCGAGCTGATTGCGGCGCTGATCACGGAAAAAGGTGTGGTCCGCGCCCCGGATGTCGCGGGGATCCGGGGACTGTTCGGCTCTTGAAACGTCGGTGGGAACCGGATAAAATTCAAGACAGGATTTGGACCGCTTTTTGCTGTCTTGATTTAAGTATCGTGAACGCCCGGATTTTCGGACCCCTTGGCTGCGGCCCGACTCCGACAAGCCAATGACCTGACAGGGAACCAAGTGTATGGATTTCGCAACGATCATCGGATTTGCCTTTGGACTGGCCCTGATGTTCGGGGCCATCCTGATGGGTGGTCAGCTCGGCATGTTCGTGGATATCCCCAGCATCCTGATCGTCTTTGGTGGGACCATGGCCACTTTGTTCATCCGTCACCGGATGAGTGAAGTGTTTGGCGCTTTTGGTATCCTGATGAAGGCTTTTCTTGTCAAGTCTCACGATATCAATCAGATCATCAGCCAGATCGTGGAGATGTCCCACATTGCCCGCAAGGATGGCATCCTGGCTTTGGAAAAAATCAAATCCCCGGACGAGTTCTTGCAAAAGGCCATCAACCATTGCGTGGACGGGGCGGATCCGGCCTTTCTGGAAAAGGTGCTGGCCAAGGAGTTGAGCTATCAACGGGACCGTCATCGCAATGGGGTGGGGATCTTTGAAGGCATCGCCGAGGCGGCTCCGGCTTTCGGTCTGCTGGGCACGTTGATCGGTCTGGTGCAGATGCTGGTGCATATGGATGATCCCACCACCATCGGGCCGGGTCTGGCCATGGCGTTGATCAGCACCTTTTACGGCATTTTCATCGCCAATCTGGTGGCCCTGCCTATCTCCTACAAGTTGACCGCCTACAGCAAGGAGGAACAGATGGTCCGTCAGGTGATCATCGATGGCATGATCGGCATCCAGAAGGGGGTCAATCCCCGCATGCTGCTGGAGTCCCTGATTGCGGTGCTTCCGCCCACGGCACGGGATCTCAAATGACCACCCACGCCCCGACTCGGGCCTGAATGGGGTGAAAACAAGGTATCCGCATGGATGAACTGGATGACAAGCCGGCGTTTCCCCCTTCCGGGTCGCCTGGATGGTTGATGCCCCTTGTCAGCATGATGGCCATGCTGCTGGCGGTGTGCATTCTGCTGCTTTCCATCTCCCGTCCGGATCGTCTTCGTCTGGCCGAGGCCACCTCTTCGATTCGCTCTGCGTTCGGATTGGATGTATCCGACATCATCCTGCCCACCACGGGGGCGACCAACGATTCCGCCGGACTGCAAGAGGCCATCGCGTTTGAACAGGCCATCCAACTGGTGCGGATCAAGGAAAAACTGGAACGGATGCAAAACCGTCTGCCGGATGCCAAGGGGCTGGAGGTGATGGCGGTGGAAGAGGGCTTTTTGATCCGGTTGAGCCGGAGTACCCTCTTTGCCGATGGCTCCGTGACCCTGCGGCCCGAGGTGGTCCCTTTGCTGAAGGAAATGGCTCAGATGTACGCCCGGCTTCCCAACGTCATTCGCATCGACAGCCATGGGGGGGAGTCCAAACCGTCTTCTTCCGGTGGAGGCATGAACAGTGTCTGGGCCACCAGTGCCGCCGAGGCCGCCACCTTGGCCGATTTCATGGTGACCGTGGGGGGGCTGGATGTGGCGCGCCTGATTCCTTCCGGACATCCCGCGCCCCGGGCCGGTGGTCCAGGTCAGGAGGGAAAGGGCCGTGGGGTGGGAATCGAAATCCTGTTGACCCGGGAAGTCCGCGCCGAAGTCAAACCTCCGTCGGGTCCGGCTGGAGTCTCGTCAGAGGCCGCCGCTCCGGGCGCCTCCAAGTAGGGAGCCTTGTTGATTGATCATGTCTCAATCCAACCCCGCTTCAGGTCAGCAGCGTCAATTCGTCCGGGTGGATGATTCCCTTCCCTTGGCTTGGCGGCGCATCGAGGAGTCCCGTTTTCGGGAAATTCTGGCCTATTTCGAGAAACATCGGGTGTTTCCGCAAAAAGGCAATGATGTGCATCAGGTGATCACCTCTTTGGATGTCACCGATTCCCTGCGCAAAATGGAACAGAGCGATCCTCTGCTGGCCCGGGTGCTGAGTCGTTTGGATCAGAAACTCAATTTGTTGCTGCGGCTGTTTCATCCCGGCGAGTCGGATCGTCCCATGGTCATCACGCCGGTCAATCTGAGCGGGGGTGGGGTCTCTTTTCTGGAAAAGGATCCGGGGCTGTCCAAAGGGGAGATCCTGGAAATCCGGCTGGCCCTCTCCGTGGACGCCTTGACGGTGATCGAGTGCTTCGGCAGGGTGATGGTGGTCTCTGAAAATGCCCAGGATGGCCTGACCCGTGTGGCCTGTCGTTTTGAACCGATTCTGGATCCGGACCGGGAACGGCTGATTCAATACATTTTCTGGCGCCAATCCGAATTGTTGCGGGCCAAGAGCGGTTATTAGACCGGTCGGAATCGACATGGGGAGAGTGGCATGACCGGGAATGCGACGGCAATGGGCTCCAGTGTGATCGAGGTTCCATTGTGGTGGCGAAAGCTCAATGCCGTGGAAATCGAAGCCGTGGTGCGGGCCAGGCGGGGCAAACATCTCTCTCCGGTGCTGCAACCGGGGCTGGGCCATGAGGTTCGTACCCTGTTGGACGCGGAGCAGGCGCGAGATTCCGATGAGGGATTTTTCGCCTCGATTGCCCGCAAATGGCGTCTGGTGGCGCTGGAGACCTTCAACGCCAAGCTCAACCGTCTGGTGGAGCGGGCCCATCCCGGTCAGGACACCTTTCAACCCCACCCCCTGCAATGGCATGAGTCCGGAGAGGGGTTGACCTTTTGGGTGTCGGAAGGGGATGTGGGGGTCGGGGATTTTATCGAGATGCGTTTTTCTCTGTTTCCCGAGCAGCCGGTGCCGGTACATGCCTATTGCCGGGTGCGGCGGGTGCGGCGGGAGTGGAGTGGCACCGGGTTGCGGGTGGAGTGCAGCTTTGCAAACCTGGAAAGTCCAGCGTCGGCCCCGCCGCCGCCTTCCCCCGTGGACGAGGAGGTCCCGGGACTGATCATGCCCTCACCGATCCGCAAGACTCCGGAACCGGATCTTTCCGAACGTATGCCTTCCCCCCGATCCGCTGTTTCCCTTTCCCAACCCGTCGGTTCCTCCGGGCCTGCGACGGATCGCAAGAGTCGTCTCGAACAGACCCTGGCGGCGGGCAAGGCCATGGTCGATGCGGATCCCAGAGCGGTCGCCGCCCATGTGACCCCTCATGCCCATCCGGTGTTGCACACCACTTTGCCCAGGGCGACTCCCGCCCCGCCGGCGGTTGTCCAGCCGGTGCCGGCGGGTGGTTCCAAGCGTCAGGATTTCCGGATCAACGACAATCTGCCCCTCACCTGGAAAGTGATCTCCCAGAAAACCTTCGATCAGGCGGTGGCCCATTTCGAGATGCATCGGGAGTTCCCGATGCGGGAGCGGGTGGCCCGGCAAAAACGGATCCTGGCGGAGGTGGATGTGCAATTGAAGTTGCTGCGTCAACTCAACGTCAAGGCGCGTCGGCCTGTGGTGTGGTTTCGCGAGTTTCTGGATCGACGTTTCCGGCAGGCCAACGCGGAGAACGAAGAGGAGTATTTCCAGAGCGTTTTGATCTTTTTTTTCAGTTTGACCAAGGATCTGACCAAACGTCCGTCAGGCTCGATGATCGCTGCCCAGGTGGTTTCCCTCATCAAGGATCAAGTGGATCTTCAGATCGCCCGGGACCATGGGGAACCCGGTGTGCCCCAATTGCCCAAGAGCAAGGTGGAAGAGGATCTGGCGGAGATCAACCGGCAGATCACCAAGTTGATGGGGGAGTTGCGGGGGCTTTCCCCGGAGTTGGCGGAGAAGATCGTCGGATTCCGGGAGGTGCTTTCCTTGATGGATCTATCCAGCCAGGATCTTCCCAAACATTTGACGCCAGAAGGCGATGCGGTTTTTGCCGTCAATCTGAGTGCCACGGGGGTGGCCTGGAAAACCTCGAAGGATCGGGTCTATCGGGGGGATCTGGTGGAGGTGCGTCTGGGGGTGGATCCGCAAGGGGATGGGTTGGAACCGATCTGGGCCTATGGCCGGGTGGTGGTGGTCCAGGAACCGGATGATCAAGGCAAGCGTCGGGTGGCCAGTTATTTTGAACACATGTCGCCATTGCATCGGGAGAAGTTGCAAAGTCACATGGTCCGCAGGCAGCGTTCGGAACTGATGCGACGGGCCAACACCCCCTCATGACAAGGTGTGATGCGCCGGGGTGGAACCGGTGGCGTATTGCTGGAGAATGGCCCAGGCCTGTTGAAAGGTGATGGCGCGGATTTGTCCCGGATGGCGTTTGAGCAGGGTGTGATGAAATTCCGCCAGGGTTTTCAGATGGGCCGGATGGATTCCCTTGGGATGGATGTTCAAGGAGACGAACAGAGGCGCGGTGGGGTTGTGGCGTCGGGCTGTTGCCACATGACCGTTGAAACAGGTCAACAGGGCCTGGAGGTCGGTTCCCAGTTCCAGACGTTGGAAGTCGTTGGCCAGAATGGCTGTGGCGCGCCAGTAGGCCAGTTTCATCCGGTTGGTGGGGGTGGACAGGGGCGGAGGGGCATTGCAGGCTTCGCCCCGGGGAGGCGGGGGGGCGTGGCGGGTGAGAATGGCGACAGCCTGACGCAACGCCTGGGGTGCGCGCACCCGGAATCGTTCTCCGGGGGTGAGACGGTGGGCGGCGATGGGGATTTCAAACAGGCCCGATCCCCAGGGGGCTGGAGTGGTCAGGCCGGATTCGTGACTGAGCCAATAGTTGCCCGCCGCGGGCACGTTGGAAAAATCCACCTGTTGCACCGATGAGGCGATGCGGGCGCCGGGAATGATGCTGGAATCGATGCGGTATCCGGTTTCGCGTAGGAGTTGGAGGAGCCTGTTTGCGTCCGGTTGCAGCCCGTAGCCGCCGGCCCGGAAGGCCAGACAGCGATAGGCCGGCGTGTCGGCTGGCACATGGGGGGCGAGCAGGGTGGTCAGGTAGTCCGAGGCCCGTTGCAACCAGCCACGGATTAGGTGATGGCGCTCCTGGGGATCCGGGGAGAATGTGCCGGCAAGATAGTGTTCGGGTTGGAAGATGTAGCGGTTGTCCTCAAGGCGGGCATGGGTCCAGTGGGGATGGAGATGGGTCTGGACATCGTGTCCCCGTCGGATCGCCTCCACCAGTTGGGCTTCGGCCTGGGCGGGAAAGGTCGCACGCTGCCACTCCCGATAACGCCACAGACAGGCCACGTCGGCGAAAAGCGTGAGGGGAATGGCGAGCCGTTCGCAGGCGGCGAGCAGATGGGTGGTCGGCTCGATCAGCACCGCGTGTTCCGGCTGGCAGATGCGGCCCAGATAGAGTTCGTAATCGGCGGAGTAGAGGATGTGGATCATGGCATTATCCGATGTCGGCACCATGACTCGCAACCCGTGGCGAGTGCGTCTGGTCATGACACGATAACAGAGGGCAAGGGCATGAAACAAGATCCGGCCAGCACGATCGATACCCGGAGGCCGCGGCCATGAGCATGGATCCGCGTCAGTGGCCCGATATCCTGGGGCAGGAGGTGCGTGGGCGTTTGCGGCGTCGGGTCCACTACATCACCGACTCGGCCAACTGGTCTTACAAGTGGGATGCCCATTACATTGCCAGCGGGCTGGAAAAGCGGCTCGGGGATCGGGTGCCGATTGTCACCTCTCCCTGGGCGTTGCGGCATCAGGTGTTGTTGTTCGGCAATCGGGGGGCTTTCTTTTTTGGTCCACGGGAGCGGTTGCACCGTTCCAACGCCTTGTTCCTCATCTGGTTTCACGGCGAGGCCGGCTCCGGAGACCCGCGACTGGAGGCGATGTTCGATCAACTCCCCGGTGCGTTGGACCGGGTACGCAAGGTGATCGTGTCGTGTACGGTCTCCCGTCGGGTGCTGATGGAACAAGGTGTGGCCGGCGACAAGATCGAGTTGATTCCCCTGGGGGTGGATCTGGAACGGTTCCGCCCTGCGGATCCGGCGCAACGGGCGGCCATCCGGGCCGATTTGGGTATCCCACCAGAAGCGTTTTGCATCGGTTCCTTTCAGAAGGATGGAACGGGGTGGGGGGATGGGCTGGAACCGAAGTGGGTGAAGGGACCGGATTTCTTCCTGGAATTCCTGGAGCGGATTCGCGGGGTGCATCCGGGGCTGATGGTGCTGTTGACGGGGCCGGCCAGAGGCTATGTCAAGGCCGGGCTGGAACGGCTGGGTATTCCGTATCGTCACCGTTTTTTGGAGGATTATCAGCAGATCGTCTCTTATTATCAGGCGTTGGACCTGTACGCGATCACCTCCCGGGCCGAGGGTGGTCCCAAGGCGTTGATGGAAAGCTGGGCTTGCGGTGTGCCGGTGGTTTCCAGTCGTATGGGCATGCCGGCGGATTGGATCCTGGATGGCCAGAACGGATTCTTGTCCGAGGTGGGGGACGCGGGCCGCATGGCCCAACAGGTGGAGCGTTTGATGGGGGATCCGGTCTTGCTGGAGCGGTTGCGTTCCGGGGGGCTGGAAACCGTCCAGGGACTGGATTGGGAGCGGATCGCTGGACAATATCATGCCTTGTTCGTGGCGTGCGGGGTGCTTTGAGCGTTGCTCTTTGACGGGTGCTCTGATACACTCCAGGCATGACTGACAACTTTTAATTATTGAAAGTCAGAGTCAGGTTGAGAGGCATTCCCTGAAGCATGGCTGCGTCAGACTCTCTATTTTTTTAATTCATCAATCTGGGGACATGTGAACCGATGACACTGAAAACAGAGTTTGCCGGTTTGATCAAGGACGCGGTCCGCGAAATGTTTGCCGCCTATCTCGTCATGGAGCTTGAAAACGGCCCCACGGTCAGCAAGAAAGAAGACGACGATTACCGTCCACCGAGTTCCGAAGTGACGGTGGTGATCAATTTTTCCGGGGGCATCAATGGTGGCATCCATCTGGCTGCCCCGCTGCATGCCGCCATCGAACTGGCCTCGGCCTTTTCCGGTGAGGCGTATGACTCGATTGTCGGCGAGGCCGGGGATGGCTTCGGAGAGTTGGCCAACATCGCCGCCGGTGGGGTTCAGACCCGATTGGGTACCCGTTTCGGCAACATCAATCTCACCCCTCCCACCTTGATCACCGGCACCGATTACAAAATGCAGTATAAAAGTAATTTCGATAGCGTCAAGCAGTATTTCAAGTGTGATGCCGGGTTGTTTTTTGTCGAGTTCTTCTTTTACGTGCAACAGTTCAAGCGCTAAAAAAACGGACAGGCCCGATGCGTCGGGCCTGTCCGTTTTCCATTGGTGTCATCGGGGTGACACGGGAGCCTGATTGATCGCCTCCAGCAACTCCCGTTTGCTCACCGGCTTGGTCAAGTGTCCGTTGCATCCTACGGCCAGACTCTCCTGTTTTTTGTCGCTGGTGGCGTGGGCGCTCAAGGCCAGGATGGTGAGCGGGGGCAATCCTTGTTCCTGTTCCCACTGGCGGATGTTACGGGTCGCGGTCAGACCATCCATGATCGGCATTTCCAGATCCATCAGCACCAGATCAAACCGCTCCTGTCCGATCCGTTCCAGGGCCTCTTGGCCGTTGTTGACCGTGACCACACACTCGTGGGACGACTCCAGATACAGTTGAAACAGAAACTGATTTTCGGAACAATCCTCTGCCAGCAGAATTTTCAGGCGGCGTGTTTCGGTTTCCAGGTTTGATGGGACTCCGCTGGATTGGGATTGGGGTTCGGCCTGACGCACCGGCAGGGTGAAGTGGAAGCGGCTGCCTTCGTGCAGACGGCTTTCCAGCCAGATATCTCCCCCCATCATGGTCAACAGCTTGCGGGAGATGGACAGTCCCAGTCCGGTCCCCCCATAACGACGGGTGATGCCCGTATCGGCCTGGGAGAACTGCTCGAAAATCCGGGTCTGGAACTCCGGAGCGATGCCGATGCCGGTGTCCGACACCGTACACAACAGCCGATCCGGCTGGGTGGGATGAAAATCCAGATCCACCTGAATTTCCCCCCGGTTGGTGAACTTGATGGCGTTGCCCAACAGGTTGAGCAGAATCTGCCGCACCCGGCCATCGTCTCCCAGCATGGTGAGGCGGGTCGCGGGGGTGACGTTGACCTGGAGTTTCAGTCCTTTTTGTTCCGCGGACAGGCGCATCAGGTGGGAGATCTCCTCCACCAGGGTACCGGGGGAATAGGGGGCTTCGTTCAGGGTGAACTGGCCGGATTCGATCCGGGAGTAGTCGAGAATGTCGTTGATGATGGCCAGCAGCGCGCCACCGGAACGGTGCATCATTTCCACGAAGTGACGCTGCTCGGGTTTGAGTTCACTTTCCAGCAACACACCGCTCAAGCCCAGCACGATGTTCATCGGAGTGCGGATTTCATGGCTCATGGCGGCCAGGAAATCGCTTTTGCCCTTGGCGGCCCGTTCCGCCCGCTCCATGGCCTCCCGGAGTTCCTGTTCAATTTTTTCACGCTCATTGATTTCGTTCAATAATTTTGCATTGCTGGTGGCCAGTTCGTTGAGCAGTCGGGACATGGTGATGCGGCGATAGTACAACTCCAGAAAAATCCGGATCTTGGACAACAGCGTATAATCGTCGATGGGCTTTTCGATGTAATCCACCGCCCCCACCCCATAGGCGTGGACCCGGTGGGAAAGATCCTTGTAGGCCGCGGTGACGAAAATGATCGGATAATCCCGGGTGCGTTCCTCGCCCCGCAGCAAGGTGGCCACCTCGTAACCATCCATGTCCGGCATTTGCACGTCCAGCAGAATCAGCGCGAATTCGTGTTCCAGACAGAGATTCAAGGCCTGATTGCCCGATGACGCTTCCAGGATTTCCACCTGTACTTGGCGCAACAGTTTGCGCAAGGCCACGCGATTGGCCAACACGTCATCCACGATCAACAGCTTGGGCAAAGGTTCATTCATGACGGCACATCCTGGTCATGGGGGGGAAGGATCGGATTGGGGGGGGCGGGAGCGGTAGATCCGGCATCCCGGATCCAGTTCTGTGAAGCGGGATTCTTCGGTGGTTCCCAGCAATCTCTCCTGGGGGCCCAGACAGAGAAATCCGCCCCGTACCAGACTTTTGCGAAAGACGCCGAGTACCCGGTTTCTCAGTTCGTCGTTGAAGTAAATCAGAACGTTGGCGCAGTAGATCAGATGGGTTTCGGCGAAGTCCCCATCCGACACCAGATTGTGGTGGGCGAAGACGATCTTGTGGCGGATCTGATCGTGGATGGTGGCCGAATGGTCATGGCGGTGAAAATACGCCTCCAGCGCCCGTTTTCCGCCGGACAATTGGTAATTCCTGGAGAATTGCCGCAGTTTGTCCGCGGAGAAGACCCCGGATTCCGCCTGGGCGAGGGCGGTGTCGTTGATGTCGGTGGCAAACAGGGTGGTCTGGTTGAGCAATCCTTCTTCGTGCAGCAAGATGGCCAGGGAGTAGGCCTCCTCTCCGGTGGCGCAGCCGGGCAGCCAGAGCTGAATGCGGGGATAGGTGGCCAGATAGGGTATCACCTGATCCCGCAACCCCAGATACAGGGGCGGATCCCGGAACATCTCCGTGACCGGCACCGATACATGGGCGATCACCTCGTCCACGAAGGTGGTATCGTGGAGCAGTCTGGGGATCATCGCCGACAGGGTATGGTATCCCAGGGTGATGGAGAGGGTATGCAGACGCCGCTCCAGGGAAGCGCGGGCGTATTGGCTGAAATCATAGCCATGACGCAGACGCAAGGATTCCAGCAGCAGTTGCACTTCGATGGCGTGAATCTGGAGGTCGGTCATGATGTTTGGGTGAGCCAGTGGTGCATCATGGCCATGAGTTTGTCCAGATCCACGGGTTTGGCCAGATAGTCGTTGGCACCGGCCTGTTGACATTTTTCCCGTTCGCCGCTCATGGCCTTGGCGGTGAGGGCCACAATGGGCAGGGTGCGCCACTGCTCGTGGCTGCGAATGGTGCGCATGGCGGTGTAGCCGTCCATCTCCGGCATCATGATGTCCATGATCACCAGATCGATTTCCGGATGGGCCTGCAACTGGGTCACGGAGCGCACTCCGTCCTGGGCCATGAGCACCTGGAGTCCACGGGCGCGCAACGCCTTGGAAAGGGCGAAGATGTTGCGCATGTCATCGTCTACGATCAAGACCGTCTTGTCCTTGAGGGCCGGAATCTGGTGGATCGCGGGATTGGCGGCGGTGGCCGGCGGAAACGAACCGGTGGGAGTCTGCTGCATCTGGTGGAGAAACTGGGCCACCTCCTCTTGCAGCCGTTCCGGGGAACGTTCCCCCTTGATGATGATGTGATCGGTGAATTGCCGCAGATAGAGGGTCTCCTGATCGGACAACATCCGGCCCGAATAGATGATCACCGGCGGCAGTCGCAATCCATTGGTGGTGGCTCGTTCCAGCAGTTCGAATCCGCTGACCCCCCGCAGATTCAGATCCAGCACCATGCAGCAGAAAGTCTCCTCCCCCAGTCGCGCCAGGGCCTCTTCCGCCTTGGCCACGCAGGTGGTTTTCACCTCCGTGGACTCCAGCAGCGTGGCGATGGCCTTGCGGGCGTTGGGGTCATCCTCGATCACCAGCACATGGCGGGGATGCAACAGCCCTCCCTGGGTCCGGGCGATCCGGTTCATGACGGTTTCGATCTGTTCCCGTCCGATGGGCTTGACCCAATAGTCCGCGGCCCCCTGGGCGGTGCCGAAGGCGCTTTCGTCCCGGGCCGAGATGACATGAACCGGAATGTCCCGGGTCACCGGATTGGCCTTGAGTTGCTTGAGTACGCTCCAGCCATCCATGTCCGGCAGGGTCAGATCCAAAATCACCCCCGCGGGCAGATGGCGGATGGCCAGGGTCAACCCGTGTTCTCCGTCTGTGGCCATGATGGGGGAAAATCCCTTTCCCTGGGACAGTTCGTTGAGAATACGGGAAAAGACTGGATCGTCTTCGATGATCAGGATGGTTTTTTTCCGCAGGGGCGCGGTCACAGGCGCTGCGGCGACGGGGTGAGGCGGATCCGTGAGCCGGGGTTGGGGGACCGGGGTGGCAGGGGGGACGGTTTCTTCGGAGGCCTCCGAAACCGGGAGCGGAATCGGCAGGGTGAGGGTGAAACGACTGCCGGATCCGGGGATGCTGGAGACCTGGATCTGTCCTCCCAGCAAGATGGCCAGTTCCCGGGCGATGGTCAATCCCAGACCCGTTCCTCCATGGCGGCGGCTGGTGGTGCCATCCACCTGTTGAAAAGCCTGGAAGATTCGTTCCTCCTGTCCGGCTGGAATGCCGATGCCGGTATCGTGAACCGTCCAGGCGAGCCACTCCCGTTTATCCGGGGCCGAGGGGGGAGGGAAGGGAGGGGGGATTTTGTCCACGGTGAGGGTGACTTCCCCCTGATCGGTGAACTTGATGGCGTTGGCGAGCAGATTGGTGAGAATCCGGCCCAGTTTGTGGGGATCGGTGCGCAGGGTGGCCGGTGTGTGGGGGGTGGCCCGCAGGGTCAGGGTCAGGGCTTTGTCCCGGGCCAAGGGGGTGAAACGACGCTCCAGGTTTGTGAGCATTTGCACCACACTCACCGGCTCCAGGGCCAGTTCCATCTTGCCGGACTCCACCTTGGCCAGATCCAGGATGTCGTTGATCAGCATCAGCAGATCCTGACCGCTGTCGTGGATGATCTGGGCCGATTCCTTTTGGTCTTCGTTGAGGTTGCCTTCCGGGTTGATGGCCAGGGCGCGGGCCAGAATCAGTAGACTGTTCAACGGGGTGCGCAACTCGTGGGACATGTTGGCCAGGAATTCGGACTTGTAACGGGAGGCCTGTTCCAGCTCGGCGGCGTTGCGTTCCGCGATCTGCCGGGCCTCTTGCAAGGCGCGGGTGTGGCGTTCCAGGGTTTCGTTTTTGGTGCGCAACTCTTCGTTGGCGATTTGCAGGGCTTCCCCTTGGGTGGTGAGTTCCTCTTCCGAGCGGCGCAACTCCATGGCCTGCTGTTCCAGGGTTTCGCTTTTGGAACGCAACGTTTCATTGATCACCTGCAACTCTTCCCCCTGGACCTGGAGCTCGGCTTCGGATTGGCGGAGTTGTTGCGCCTGGGATTCGGATTGCTGCAACAGATTGCGGGTGCGTTGCAGGCGGTAGAGGCTTTCGAGATTGATGCCGATGACCGGTTGAATGGTTTCCAGCAAGGCGTGATGGGTCGGGGTGAACTCCCGGAAGGAGGCGATCTCCACCACTCCCAGGGTGCGTTCCTGAAAGCGCAAGGGTATCAGGATCAGGGCTTGGGGTTTGGCCTCTCCCAGGCCGGAGGCGATCTTGACATACTCTTTGGGCACGTCGGAAAGCTGAATGGTCTGACCGGTTTGGGCGCACAGTCCCACCTGGGTCTCGCCCAGAGGAATGGTGAGCCGGGCCTGTTTCATGTCTTCCAGACCGTAGCCCCCTTTGAGTTCCAACACCTTTTTGTCTTCGTTGTGGAGATAACAGGCCCCGTGACTGCCGTTGAGCAACGGGGTCAGGTGGTGAATCACCTGATGGGCGAACAGACCCGGATCCGAGAGTTGCTGCAACTGCACCGACAGGTGATTGACCTGACTCTTGATCCAGGACTCTTCATCGATATGCCGGGCCATGCCCTGAAGGATTCCAATGGAGCGGGCCAGGGTCCCGAACTCGTCTTTTCTTTCGGTGCCGGGTATGGCGATGGTGAAGTTTTTGGCGGCGAGTTGGGTGACGGACTCGTTCATCTCCCGCAGGGGACGGGTGATGGCCCGGGTGGCCAGGATCGCCACCACCAGACCGAACAGCATGATGGCCGAAAAAAACAGCAGCACCACCTGTCGGGCCGCCGTCGCGCTTTGATCGAACTCCCCGGAGAGGGAGAGAACCTTGTTTTGGGCAAACTGGACGATATAGTTGATATTCTCGTTGATCCGATCCACCCGTTTCAGGTACTCCGAGGTGGTGTGCAGCGCTTGGGCCTCCGGGGTGCGGTTGTCCAGGATCAAGACGATTTCCCGTTGGTGCAGGGCGTGCCACCAAGTATCCAGGAGGGTCTGGGTCTCGATGACACGGTTCATGTCACCCAGAAATCGTTCCTGGATGATTCTCATGTTCTCATTCAGGTCGCTCCAGGACTCCTGAAGCTGATGCTCGATCTTTTGGATGTCGTCGGGGGATTGGGGGGTGAGGATCAGGTCGCTGTACAGTCGTATTTCGATGATACGTTTTTCCAGACGGAGCGCGGCTTTGGTGACGGTGAAAGGGTGTTTGACCAGTCGGTCGTGGATGTTGGCGAGTTTTTGATTCTGGGTGTCGAAGAGCAGGAACTGCATGATCAATAAAATAATAAGTATCGAAAATCCCGCAGAAATACGATAAGCGATGGGAATATGATGGATGGATCGATTCATGCCCTCTCCTTAGCGAGTGGTCATTGGCTCCATGTTGGCCGCGAGAGTGGCCCTCAACTCCTCCCCCGAAGGATTGTCCCGCACCACAGCCCGTCCGACGGTTTCGGGCAGGATAAAGCGAATGTTGCCAAATGCAACCTTCTTATCGTGTATCATGGCTTCCAGATAGTGGTCAACCGGATACGCGGGCAGTCGGGTCGGCAGTCCGGCCCGTTGAATCAGGGCGCAGACCCGTTCGGTCTCCGCTGCCGGGCACAGGCCGACGCGGGTGGCGAAACGGGCGGCGGCCACCATGCCCGCAGCCACGGCCTCGCCGTGCAGCCAGGTGTCGTAGCCGGTCAGAGACTCGATGGCGTGACCAAAGGTATGACCAAAATTCAGCAGTGCCCGGGCGCCTTGTTCCCGTTCGTCCATGGCCACGATTTCCGCCTTGATGGCGCAGCAGCGGTACAGCAGTTCGGTGAGCAGGGGGGCGTCTCCGGCCAGGATGGTCTCCAGGCGCTCTTCCAGCAGATCGAACAACTCTTTGTCCCAGATGACCCCGTATTTGATCACCTCCGCCAGTCCGGCCCGTTGTTCCCGCTGGGGCAGGGTGGCCAGGGTATCCACATCCATCAGCACCAGACAGGGTTGATGAAAGGCGCCGATCAGATTTTTGCCCAGCGGATGGTTGATACCGGTCTTGCCTCCCACCGAGGCGTCCACCTGGGCCAACAAGGTGGTGGGCACCTGCACGAAAGGTACGCCCCGTTGATGACAGGCGGCGGCGAAACCGGTCATGTCGCCGATCACCCCGCCTCCCAGAGCCAACAGGGCGTCACCCCGCTCGAAACGGTTTGCGATCAGGGCGTCGAAAATGCGTTGCAAGGTGATCCAGTTCTTGTGGGTCTCCCCGTCTGGCAGGATGACGGGGGTGACCCGGAATCCCGCCTCTTCCAGCGACTGCCGGGTTGGGGCGAGATACAAAGGCGCCACGGTTTCGTTGCTCACCAGGGCGATCCGTTGGCCGCGAAACCTTTTTTTCAGCTCCGGGCCGATTCCGGACAGAATCCCGGAGCCGATGAGAATGTCATAAGAGCGTGGACCAAGCTCCACGGTCAGGGTGCGCAGGGTTGGATTCATGGGGTTTGCTCGATGATGCGGGGGGTGATGAAGACCATCAATTCCACTTGTTTGTTGTCCTGGCTCTCCTGCCGGAACAGTCGGCCCAGCAGGGGGATTTCGCTGAGTTGGGGAATGCCCAGGGTGCGATCGCTCTCTTTGGTGCGATAGATGCCACCCAGCACAATGGTTTCCCCATCCTTCACCAAGGCGTTGGTGGTGATCTCCTGCTTGCTGATGGGGGGCGGAGCCACACCGCTGCTGGCACCCACTTCGTTGTTGGTGGTCACCACATCCAGGATGATGTATCCGTTGGGGGTGATCTGGGGGGTGACGGTCAGGCTCAAGGTGGCGTCGATATACGAATAGGTGACCGCGCCGGTGGAGTCCCGGGTCGGATAGGGCTGGCTGGAGCCCTGGGTGATGATGGCCTTTTGTTTGTTGGTGGTGAGAATGCGGGGACTGGCGATGGCAGTCAGTTTGCCGGTGTTTTCCATGGCTCCGAGTTCGATGTCCAGATCCAGCATGGGGGAGATGGTCCCCAGATGCAATCCCACACTGCCGAAACCCGGCGTGCCGGGAGAGGCGGGCATGAAGGGAAAGTTCATGGGGGGGCTGGTGGTCATGGGCAGTCGGGGGGAGTCGTTTGTGGCGGAACTGACGGTGTGGACCTCGTTGGCATTGCTGATGCCGCTGGACAGGGCCCATTTGTCGTTTTTCTTGTAATTGAACCCCCAGTTGATGCCCAGTGAGGCGGCGTTGTCCCGGGAGACCTCCACGATGCGCGCCTCGATGAGTACCTGGGGAATGGGATGATCCAGTTTGCTCACCAGTTCGCGGATTTGAGCCAGATTTCCCGCCACTTCCTTGACGATCAGCGTGTTGGTGCGCTGGTCCAAGGCGACGCTCCCCTGTTCGGAAAGAATGCGGGTGCCTTTGGTCTGGTCCCCCTCTTGGAGCAGGGCCTTGATTTTATCCGCCTGGGCGAAGCTGACCGGAATCATTTCGGTCACCACCGGTTCCAGTTGTTTTTGATTGTTCTGCTCGACGATGCGGGCCTTGGCGGTTTTCTGGATCTCTTCCAGCGGGGCGATGCGCAGCACATTGCCCTGTCGCACCTTGCCCAACTGTTTGGCTTCGAGCATCAGATCCAGGGCCTGATCCCAGGGCACCTCTTCGAGGCGCATGGTCAGGGTGCCGGTGACGCTGTCGGCCAGGATGATGTTGATCTTGGCGATTTCGGCCATGAAACGCAGAGCGTTTTGAATGTCGATCTCCTTGACATCCAGGGAGACCTTCTGCCCCGAATAGGGGAATTCCGGCAGCGCGTTGGCATCCGGGTTGGTGAGGGGTTTGACCCGCACCAGCAGTTCCCGGTCTTTTTGGAGGATATCGTGGAGACCGGCGGAACGGTTCAAGTGCAAGGTGGCCACGAGGTTTTCCCCTTCGGGCTTCAGATCCACGTATTCCACGGGGCCGCCGAAGGCGCGCACATCCATGCGCCGGATCCACTTTTCGGCGGCTTTGGTTTTTTTGAGCTGGATGGTCAGGGTGTTGCCCTGGCGCTGGCCCTGGGCGGCGAAGCCTTCCCGGTCCAACAGGATGCGGGTCACCGCGTCCGTGCCATCCCGGGCGAAAGTGACCTGATTCACCGCAGGGGTGCCGGCCACATCCGGGCGCAAGGTCAACTGGATCAACGGTCCTCCCGCGTCCTGGCTGGCCCGGTAGGCGATGCCCGCGTGGGCCAGATCCACCACCAGCCGGGTCTTGCCGGGGGCGCTGGCCAGTTGGGCGCGCAGCACTTCCGGCGTGGAGACGGTGAGGGTCTTGGGTTCGGCGGGGCCGGGGATGCCTGGCAGATCCACCACCATGCGGGGGGGATCTTCGGTGCGGAAGATTTTCGGTTCCGGAAAGGGGCCGGTGCCCAGAAAACGGATTTCACTGCCTTCGGTCACCCGGGTGATGCGAGTGTCGCGGATTTCCGGACGGTTTTTGCTCTCCTGGCCTTTTTTATTGGCCAACACGGTCAGTTCCAGCCCCGAGGCGGTCTCCTTGAGGTCGTATTCCAGCATGGACGGCAGGGTCAATTCCAGTTGACCGTCGTGCTCCGGGGTCTCTCCGGGAAACAGACCCGCCACCGTGGACAGGTTGATCAGGCGGGGTTGGATGGCGTGATCCAGCAGGGTCTTGGGAAAGATCAGCAGAATTCTGGGGGGATCGCTTTTTTGATAGAGCTGATGGGTGAGGGGACCATCGGCTTTCACGAGGATGCGGGTGCCGTTGGACTCCTCCCGGGCGGTGACTTCGAGGATGCGTGTTGGGGGCTTGGCGGTTTGTTGCGCCGGGTCGGTGGCTTCGGGAGCGGGTTGGGACGCCAGACATCCGGCCAGCAACAGCAGCGCGAAGAACGATGACAGGAACGAAGCGGAGCGCATCATGGGGTTTTCTCTTCATGCAACCGTAGGGTAACGATTCTGGGTGCGCCCGAGGCGGAAGGGGGAGGTTCGCGGATGGTCACCACGCCATCATTGATTTCCGTGACTTCCCCTTCGCGGGTGCCGATGTGGACTCCTTGACGCACCAGATGACCCTTGCCCTGGGGATCTTGCACCATGGCCGCCGGAGGCCAGCCGTCCTTGGAGCGCAAAATGGCCACCAGCTTGAGGCTGTCCAGTTGAAAGGCTTCCAGAGGCTCCCGGGGACGGGCGGGAGCGGTTGGGGTGGCGTCGGCGTTGTCGTGCATCCGGCTTTTTTCCACTCCGGCTGGGGCCTGGAATGGATCCCGTTTGCCCACCAGACGGTAAGGCGGTTCTTCCTTGGGCAACGGCAGCTCGATGGCCGCGGCGTTGGCGGCGAAGCCGACCATCGCCATCACCATCGGCAGGGCCAGTCGCATCATGGGTTGAGTTTATCCTGTTTGTTTTTGTCCGCCGGTTTCGCCCCCTTGGCGGTGTTCTTGGCTTTTTTTTGCGCCTGCTCCGCCAGTTCGTCCGCGTCCAGAAAACGGTAGGTGGTCGCTTTGGTGGTGGTCAGCAGGGCGCCGCTTTTGTCCGGTGTCATCAGGGTGTCGTTGATCGTGACAATGCGGGGCAATCGGGCGATGGCCTGCATGAACAGTGCCGTTTCGTGGTAGGATCCCTGAATTTGCATTTCCACCGGGACTTCGGCGTGGATGTCCGCCAGCAGCTCCGCCTTGGGGGCAAACAGCACGAAGGTGAGTCCCTGTTCGTGTCCGGCGTTGGAAATGTCGGTGAGCAGCGCGGGAATATCCTTGCGTGCCGGAAGCTTGCGTGCCGCTTCCGCCTCCATGGCTTTCAGTTCGGCCAGCTCTTTGCGCAGCGCCGGAAGCTGGCGCAACATGGTTTGCCGGGAGCGGATGGTCTCTTCCTGCTTGGCGAGTTCGGCGTCGAGGCGTTCGATGGTGGCCTGATGATCCTTCAAGAAGAAATGCCAATAGCCGATGGCGATCACCACCAGGATCCCCAGGGCGATCCCCGCGTTTTGCAGCGGTTTGAGCCGCAACAGTTGACCCGGATCGAATCCCAGTTCCAGGCTCATGGTTGGGCTCCTGTTTTGGGGGCGGTTCTGGTTTTGGGATCCTCGGGTTCCGGTGGCGGGACGATCCGGGCGGTGACGGTGAATTCTTTCATTTCCGACTGGGCCTTGGCCGGGCGGGCCACCCGAGTCAGGTCCACATGGGCCAGATGGGGAGAGCGTTCCAGGGCGCTCATGAAATCCGCCACCATGGCGTTGGATTGGGCTTCGCCCATCAGTTCCAGGGCGTTTTGCCGGGTGGTGATCCGGGTGAGCCACACCTTTTCCGGAATCTGTTGACTCAAGGTGTCCAGCACCCGCAAGGTCAGATCCCGGGAGCGGCTCAACTGGGCCACCAGTTCCAGCCGTTGCTTGACCAGTTCCCGTTTGGCCTTGATATCGGCAATCTCCCCGAGTTGTTTTTCCAGACGTTTCAAGGTATCTTCGTTTTCAGTTTTTTTGGCGGTCAGTTCGGCGATATGGGTTTCGATCTGACTGTTGGCGATAAAGGCCAGCATGATGCCCATCAGGGCCACCGCTCCCCAGATCATGAATAGCCGGTTGACCTTGGCCAAACGTCGTGCCGGGCGGTAGGGAAGCAGATTGATGTGCAGTTTCATGGCGCGTCTCCCCGCAGGGCCAATCCCAGGGCCACCAGAAATCCGGTGGCGTTGTCCGGTCGCAACGCGGCTGGGATGGTTCCGTGCAGACCCGACAAGGGATTGACTCGTTGCACCGGCAGATTCAATAACTCCCCCAACTGGGTGGGCAGCTCCGGCAGCAGGGCGCAGCCGCCGGCGACATGCACCGATCCGACCCGCTGGTTGCCGTGGGCGGCGTTGTGAAAGTCCACGGATTGGCGGATCAATCCGGCCATCTGTTCCAGGAATGCCTGAACCATGGGTTGCCGTTGGGTGGGAGACCAGGGGCGGTTTTGGGCGTCTTGGCCCAGCCGGATCATCCGTTCCGCCTCTTCGGTGCCGAGGCTGTTTTGTTGCTGAAGCTCTTGCAGCAGCCGTTCCCCCCCGAAGGCGTGATCCCGGATGAACTCCGGCACGCCGTTGGCCAGAATCGCCACGCTCAAGTGGGAGGCGCCGGCATTGACCAGGGCGGTGGCTTCGGTTTTGTCGGTTTTTGCGGTTTGATCGGTTTTTTTGGCCTTGGCGGCTTTGGACAGCCCCTTGGCTCCCGCGGCGGTGGGACAGAACTGTCCAAAGGCGTTGATCATGCCGAACAGATCCAGATCACACAGAACCGGATTCAGACCCGCTTCCCGAGGGGCCTCCAGCCGGTTGTCCACCAGCTCTTTTTTGCAGGCGGTGAGCATCACGTCCATCTGTTCCGGGCCCCGCTCCAGAATCTGGAAGTCCAGATAGACCTCTTCGATGTCGAAGGGGATATGCTCTTCGGCTTCCAGGGCGATCTGGTCTTCCAGATCCAGTTCGCTCATCAGGGCCAGTGGAATCCGTTTGATGATCACCGATGGGCCGCCGACGCCAATGGCAACGCGCTTGCATCCGAAGCGGGATTCGGCCCAAAGTTCCCGGAGAGTCTGGACCACGACCTCCTTTTCTTTGATCTTTCCGCCGGAGACGGCCTTGGGGGGCAGGGGTTTCCACCCGACCCGATGGACGCTCCATTGGCGTCCGGAATGGCGCAACTCCACCGCCTTGATGGCGGTGGTGCCGATGTCCAGACCGACCACGGGCTTGTCAAAGGAGGCAAATGGGATCATGGTGCTTTTTTCGGTCCGTTTTTTGGCATGAGGAATCTGGACGGATGGTGCTGAATCGTCTAAAAAGCAGGATCAACTTTAATGGAAGAGAGGGCCAGTGGCAATGCACCCTTTGCCACGGTTTCTTCTTTCCGATCGTTCATCCGACCATGAAAGGCTGAATTCACCATGGGTACGGTACGCAAGAAAGGCGATCCGGGCCGGGATGTCATCGAGCCCGATCTGTTCGACCCGCTTCCCGACGACCCCCGGGAGCCGGATCTGTTCATCGACGCTCCTGCTCCGGAGGCGTCCGTTCCGGCTTCCGGATCCCAGGCCCGGAAGGACTCCCAGCCCGGGGAGTCGGAGATTCAGCCCGCTGGACCTCCCCCCAAACCCCGTCCCAAACCCCCGGTCCGTCCTGCCGCGAAGCGTTCTTCCGGCGGTTTCTGGCGTTGGGTCTGGCGGTTGTTTCTGCTCGGGATTTTTTTGATTCTGGTGGGGATCGGCGTGGCCTGGGGGGTTTACCAGCACTTTTCCGAGGGGTTGCCCACCTTGAAAAGTCTGGCGGATTATCGTCCCAATCTGCTCACCCGGGTCTATGCCCGGGATTATCAGTTGATGGGGGAGTTTTACATTCAGCGTCGGCTGTTCATTCCCCGTTCGGAGATGCCCCAACGGCTGATCGATGCCCTGTTGGCCACCGAGGACTCCCGTTTTTATCAACATCCGGGCATCGACATGACCGGCATCCTGCGGGCCACGGTCACCAACCTCAAGGCCGGAGGCCGCAAGGTCCAGGGGGCTTCCACCATCACCCAGCAGGTGGCCCGCACCTTTCTGCTCACCTCCATCAAGAGCATGGAGCGCAAGATCAAGGAGATCATCCTCTCCTTCCAGATCGAAAAGCGGTTCACCAAGGATGAGATTCTCGAACTGTACTTCAACCAGATCTATATGGGGGCCGGGGCCTATGGCATGGGGGCGGCGGCCCACGCCTATTTCGCCCGGGATGTCTCCGAGTTGACCCTGGGCCAGATGGCCATGCTGGCGGGTCTGCCCAAGGCGCCAAGCTATTACAGCCCGTGGCGGGATCCCGAAAAGGCCCGCGCCCGTCAGAAACTGGTGCTCAACCGTATGGTGGAACTGGGACTGGCCACCGCCGAAGAGGCCACCGAGGCCGCCGAGGCTCCCTTGAATCTGGTGCGTCCCAAGGAGTCTTTGGAACAGATCGCCCCGTATTATCTGGAACACGTGCGCCGTACCATCCTGGAAGAGTGGGGCAGCGATCAGTTGTTCAACGGCGGACTGGAAGTCCATACCGCCCTGGATCCCCGTCTGCAACGGGTGGCCCAGCAGGCGGTGCGCAAGGGGTTGCTGGAATACGACCGCCGTCACGGTTATCGGGGTGTGGTGACCCATATCGCCGATGTGGGGGTTCAGGGGCGGGGTGCCTGGCTCAAAAGCCACGAGAAAACCCAGCCCACCACCGGTGGATTTCTCCATGCCTTGGTGCTGGATATCCCCAAACAGGGACCAGCCCACCTGTTGCTCACTTCCGGCAAGGAGATCCAGTTGCCCATGGAGGGGATCAAATGGGCCCGTCCCCGGCGCAAGGATGCCAAGGAGAACAAGGATGGCAAGGATCTGGGACCGGCTCCCAAAAAGCTTGCCGATCTTTTGACGCCCGGCGATGTGGTGCTGGTGGAACCGCCGGAAGGCAAACGTACCCATTTCACCCTGGCCCAGGAACCCAATGTCGAAGCCGCCCTGGTGTGCATGGATCCCCACACCGGTCAGGTGTTGGCCATGGTAGGCGGGTATGATTTTTCCCGCAGCGAGTTCAACCGGGCCATCCAGAGCATGCGTCAACCCGGCTCCTCCTTCAAGCCGTTCATCTATACCGCCGCCATGGACAAGGGTTACTCTCCGGTGGATCGGGTCGAAGACAGTCCTTTGCCCATCACCTATCGGGATCCCAACACCGGCGAATCCAAGGTGTGGCAACCGGAAAACTACGAACACAAATACTACGGACCCACCACCCTGCGGGTGGCTTTGACCCACTCCCGCAATCTGGTGACCGTGCGGCTGGCCAAAAGCATCGGCATTCCCTATATCGCCTCGTATCTGAAGAATTTCGGATTGGATATTCCCCCGGAGCGGCAGGATCTGTCCTTGTCCCTCGGCTCCATGGGTTTTTCACCCCTCAAGATGACGGCGGCCTACGCGGTTTTCGCCAACGGGGGCAAGCGGGTGGAACCGGTCTACATCGCCCGGGTTCAGGACCGTTTCGGTCGCACCGTGTTCCGTCACGGGGGCGGGGACTGTCTGTTGTGCCATCAGGAGCCGGAACGGATCATTCCCCAACCCGGGGAATCCATCAATACCCCCAAGTTCGGCAAGCCGACCCTCAATCCCGCCAGTGTCTATCAAGTGGTGAGCCTGATGAAAGGGGTGGTCAAGTATGGCACCGCCCGCAAGGCGTTGTCTTTGAACCGTCCCATCGCCGGCAAGACCGGCACCACCAACGACTATCGGGATGCTTGGTTCATCGGCATTTCGCCCTCTTTGGTGGCCGGGGTGTGGGTGGGCATGGATGACTTCTCCATGCTGGGGGAGACCGGCGGCACCGCGGCTTTGCCCATCTGGATCGACTTCATGCAAGAGGCGTTGCAGGGCCAGCCGGCCACGGATTTCGCCGTGCCGCCGGGCATCTCCTTGGAGGAGATCGATGGGGAAACCGGCGAGCTTCCGGGTCCGCAAACCACCCAACGGGTTTTTGAGGCCTTCAAGCCCGGACAGCAGCCTTTGACCCCTGCGGCTGCGGCGCCGGTTCAGGAGGAGGGGAGTTCCGGAGCGCCGGGAGCCGGATCCACGGATGATGAGGAGGGGGGAGTGGCTCCCGCCGCACCCACACCGACGGCTCCCGCTGGCGGCAATGCCCCCCCGTCCCGCAGTTGGGGACCGGCGGACGGCAGTGCCGCTCCTGCGGCGCCCGCGTCTCCGGGTGGTGGGGGGAGCAGTTGGGGCAGTAGCAGTGGCAGCAGCAGTGGTGCCGGCAATCCCCCCCGTGGCGGCAACAATCCCCGCGGCGCCACCCCCGGTGGTGGGCGGCAGGGTCAGGGGGAGATGGACGGCGGGCTGTACTGAAAAAATCCGGACCGGAATCGACGTGGCGCATCGATTCCGGTCCGGCATGATTGGCAAAATGGAAAAACGGGGAAAAACGGCGGGAAATTCCCTAAAGAATCAGGCCTGGACCGGCGCCGGCAGGGGCAGAATGGCTTGACGCATTTTGGCTAGGGCGCGTTGTTCCAGTTGCCGCACCCGCTCCCGGGAGACCCCGAGTTTGCGGCCGATCTCTTCCAGGGTCAAAGGGGTGTCGTCGAGTATGCGCCAGGAGATGATGGCCCGTTCCCGTTCGTTGAGCACCCGCAGGGCCTGGGCGGCGGCGCGACGGTTGAGGGTCGCGGTTTCGGCGGCCAGCAGGGTGACCTCCTGATTGCTGCGCCCGTCGGGAATGAGGTTTTGCAGTTCTTCGCCGTCATCCAGGGTGCAGCGGTTCAAGGAGTCGTCCCGGTTGGCGAGGCGGCAGTCCATTTCGAGGATTTCACGGGTTTTGGCCCCGAGCTTTTGACCCAGCAGGCAGGCTTCGTCGTGATCCAGGCGTTCGATGGAGATTTTGTTGCGGCGCAGACTGAAAAAAAGTTTGCGTTGCATGGCGGTGGTGCCGATCTTGACCAGACTCCACGAGCGCAGAATGAACTCCTGGATCGAGGCCCGAATCCACCAGACGGCATAGGTGGCCAGTCGGAATCCCTTGTAGGGATTGAATTTTTTTACTGCCTGCATCAGTCCCAGGGAGCCTTCCTGGACCAGATCCATCAGTCTGAGGCCATAATCCACGTACTCTCTGGCGATTTTGACCACATAACGCAGATACGAAGAGACCAGTCGGTGGGCTGCTTGCAGATCCCCGTGTTCGTGATAGCGGACCGCCAGTTGGAATTCTTCTTCCGGGGTGAGCAGAGGAAATTGGTTGATCTCCCCCAGGTAACGGCTCAAATCTCCCTGATCGGCGACCGGAACCAAGGCGTATCCCATTGTGGGTTTCATGCAACCTCGAAAGCGTGTTAAATTGACAGTGGACGGGATGCGGAGCGGATGCGGATGACCGCAACGGGGCTGTTTTAGAGTTTCTGGTGTGACATCAATGGAGTATTGTTATGTCGGGATGGCAGTTTGTCAAGGGATGGATCCGTTCCGTACTTTTTTTTGCCTTGCTGGTGGCCGGAACCTGTGTCTATGGATTGTTGATTTCCGTGTCCTGGCCGGTGGCCTCCCTGGCGCGCAGACGGCGTTGGGCTGCGGATTGGTCCCGGTATTGCCGTCGTCTGCTGGCCGTGAGCTGTGATTTGCGCGAGCGGGTGGAGGGGCTGGAGAATCTGCCTCCCCCGCCGTATGTGATTTTGTCCAAGCATCAGTCCGCCTGGGAGACCTTGGCGTTTGTGTCGTTGTTTTATCCATGTGTGCAGGTGCTCAAACAGAGCCTCACCTGGATTCCGGTGTTCGGCTGGGCCTTGCAGGCCACGGGTCAGATCTCCATCGACCGGAGCCGGGGCGTGGCGGCGTTGCACCGTCTCCACGAACAAGGAATCCATCAACTGGAACAGGGCGTGGCGGTGTTGATCTTTCCCGAAGGCACCCGTTCCGCGCCGGGAGTGGCGGGCAAATATCATCCGGGGGGCGTTTCCCTGGCTTTGGCCGCCGGGGCTCCCATCGTGCCGGTGGCCCACAATGCCGGCTCTTTCTGGCCCCGGCGCTCGTTTCTGAAAAAAGCCGGTGAGATCCGGGTACGGATCGGCACGCCGATTGCCACGGCCGGTCTGAGCCGCGCCGACCGCAAGGCTCTGGTCGCCCGGGTGGAGGCGACCATTGAGGCCATGACCGCCGAGCTGGAAACCTCATCCGTCTGAGAAGGTTTTTTGATTTACTCCCACGGCGTTGCTGCTACAATGGGGGCCATGGCTGTACGGGACAGGGTGTCGGGTGCGCACGGATGGCCGTGTTCAATCTACTCGTGACAGGGGATCGGATCATGGATGGCGCTGGCAAGAAGCTACAGGAGAAGGATGTTTTTGAAAATACGGTGGCAGTGGTCCGGGAGCTGTATGGCAAGGAGACCTTCTGTAATCGTATCAAGGCCGAACAGATCGTCATCGATATCGACGTGGAACAAGGCTGCACCAAGAGCGTGATGCTGGAGTATGGCAAATTCGTCGTCTCCAGGGACTCCAAGGATGTGAATGGGAATTACGTCAAACACGACATCCTCAAGGATCCCCAATCGTTTGAACAGTTCGTGTTCGTGGAGAAATTCTACGAGTACATGGACTGCAAAATCAATGACCTGACCGAATACGAAATCTCTCTCCGCGAATACGAAAGCCTGCTCAAGTTCTCTCAGATCACCGCCAATCTCAACTACAAAATGTTTCCGGCCTTGATGGAGTTCTTCAAGAAGGATTGCCTGAACACCTTCCGCTCGGTCCTGAACAAAGAACAGGCCAAAATCCTGAACATGCGCCTGGGGGAACTGTTGATGGAGTATCAGCCCTGATCGGGCTGGCCAGTGTCGGACCGGGTGGATCCCAGGGGTGGACCACTCGGCAGCGCAGGGGAGATCGTGAACCGGTTGTCCCGGCTGGCCCGCCTTTTGCTTTTATCAGAAACTTAATGACAATCCGGTGACTCGCCACCCCTGACGCAACACTTTCACGCCGTCAGATCCATGGTTTCATTTCCCCCAGGATTCAACGTCCATCCTTGAGTAGCCTTCACAATGACGACGACGCTCCTTGAAACCCTCATCGCCCGCGCCATCGATCTGGGATTGAAATCCTCGCTGGCTTCACCACAGGCCGCCGCCCTGCTGGCCAGCAAGAATCAAACCCCAGGGGCCGAGGCCATCATCCGGGATTCAAACCAGTTGACCGCCGACTACAAAGCCTGCCTCAAGGAGATCGAGGTGGCGGTTCCCCAACAATACGGGTCGTTGCGCAACCAGATCGTGGATCAGGTGCGCAAGGCGATGAAAAAACAACCGGGTATGCGCAAATGGCGCTGCAAGGTGTGCAATTTCATCTACGACGAGCGCATCGGCCTGCCCCGACGCAACATCCGTCCCTCCACCAGCTTCCAGGATCTGCCGGAAGACTGGGAGTGTCCGGAGTGTGATGTGGGCAAGGGACAGTTCGTGCTCGATCAGGTGTGACTTTTCCCCTGCGGGTTCGTGGGGACTGTCCGGCGCTTCACTTCGGCGGTCTCCGCGGCCCGGCGACGACGCAGTTCGTACAAGGCGATGGCCGCTGCCGTGGCCACGTTGAATGAACCCACCGCGCCGGTCATGGGAATGGCCAGCACGGCATCACATCGTTCCCGGGTCAGACGGCGCAATCCCCGTCCTTCGCCCCCCAGCACCAAGGCGATGGGGCCGCGCCAGTCCTCCTGACCGCCATCCAGACGGTGGGGGGCGTCTCCGTCCAGACCCACCACCCGCACATCCCGATCCTGGAGTTCCTGGATCCCCCGGGCCAGATTGGTCACCCGGATCGTGTCCACCCGCGCTGCCGCTCCGGCGGAAGCCTTCACCGCCACCGACGACAAGGGCGCGGAACGATCCTTGGGCAGAATGACCGCCTTGACCCCGAAAGCCTCCGCCGAACGCAAAATGGCCCCCAGATTGCGTGGATCCTCCACCCCGTCCAGCAGCAGCAACACCGGATCGTCTTGCTCCTCCAGCCGATCCAGCAGCGTCTCCCAGGTGGGTTGAACCCGCACCGCTACCCGCAACGCCACCCCCTGATGGACCCCGCCATCGGTGAACCGGTCGAGAATGACCCGTTCCACAAATTTGGGCCGTACCCCCCGTTCCCCCGCCAGCCGTTCCACCTCCCGGGACCGTCCGCTGCGCACTCCCTGAAGCATGAGCAGGCTTTCCACCGGTCGGGTGTCGTCGTTCAGCACCGCCAGCACCGGGTTGAAGCCAAACACTACTTCCGCTTCGCCGCTCATGCTTCCCGCCTCCAGATCGTTTGATCACGGGAGTCTTCCAGCACGATTCCGGCCTGGGTCAACTCCTTGCGGATGCGGTCCGCGGTCTGGAAATCCCGGTTGCGTCGCGCCTCGTTGCGTTGGGCGATCAACGCCTCCACCTCGGCGTCGCTCCATCCCCCCTCGGGATTGAAACGGAAGTGGACCTCCGGCACCTCCCCGCACAGTCCGAGTATGCCCCCCAGTCCCCGCAGCAGGGCCACATGACGGATCAATTCCTGCCGTTGGGTCGGAGAGTCGCCTTCACTGACCAGACGGTTGATCCCCTTCGCCAGCTCAAACAGCACCGCGATGGCCCGAGGGGTGTTGAGGTCGTCGTCCATGGCTTCGCGGAAACGGACCCCGTGGCCTTCGGGGTATTCCTGGCTTTCTTGTTCCCATACCACGGGTTGGGCCTCGGGAAGGGCGCCCAGAATCCCTTCGGCGGCGCGCAAGGCGCCGTAGAGCCGGTCCAGTCCGGCCCGGGCGCCGTCGAGCAGTTCCAGGGAGAAATCCAGGGGTGCCCGATAGTGGCTGTTGAGCAGAAACAGGCGGATGGTCTCCCCGCGCCAGGCGGTGAGCAGATCGCGGATGGTGCGGAAATTGTCGAGACTTTTCGACATTTTTTCCCGTTTGCCCGCGTCGTCCACCACATTGACAAAGCCGTTGTGCAGCCAGCAGGTGACCCAGGGCTTGCCGGTGGCTCCCTGGGTCTGGGCGATTTCGTTTTCGTGGTGGGGAAAGATCAGATCCCGTCCTCCGCCGTGCAGATCGAAGGACTCTCCCAGATATTTCACCCCCATGGCCGAACATTCGATATGCCAGCCGGGCCGTCCCGCTCCCCAGGGGGAGGGCCATTGGGGCTCGTCGGGCTTGGCCCCTTTCCACAGGACAAAATCCAAAGGATTGCGTTTGCGGCTGTCCACATCCACCCGGGCGCCGGATTCCAACTCCTCCAGGTGTTTGCCGGAAAGCAGTCCATAGGCGGGAAAACGGTCCACCGCGTAAAAGACATCGCCACCGCTTTCATAAGCCAGTCCCTTGTCGATCAGGGTCTGGATCATGGCGCGCATTTCCGGCAGATGTTCCGTGGCCTTGGGTTGGATGTCGGCGGGAATCACTCCCAGCGCCGCCATGTCGGTGTGAAAGGCGTCGATGAAACGGCCCGACAACGCCTCGATGGAGATCCCCTCTTGGATCGCCCGACGGATGATCTTGTCGTCGATGTCGGTGAAATTGCACACATGGGTCACCTTCAGTCCGCTGGCGCGCAGATGACGCACCAAAACGTCGAAGGAGACCATCACCCGGGCATGCCCGATGTGGCAAAAATCATAGGCGGTGATGCCGCAGACATAGATCCCGACCTGGCCGGGAACACGGGGCACGAAGGGCTGTTTTTGGCGGCCCAGGGAGTTGTAGAGAGAGAGAGTCATGACGCACTGCCTTGTTGACGTTGCCAAAAGATCCATGATACCATTTTTCGGTTTGCTTCCTTACACCGTCAGCCCTACCGGGAAAAGATCCATGTCTGTTTTATCGCAACGCATCCAGAACGTAAAGCCCTCGCCAACCCTGATGATCACAGCCAAGGCCAAGGCCCTCCAGGCCCAAGGCAAGGATGTGATCGGACTTGGCTCCGGAGAGCCCGATTTCGACACCCCGGAACACATCAAAAAGGCGGCCATCCGCGCCCTGCGGGAAGGATTCACCAAGTATACCGCCGTCGAAGGCATCGATGAACTGCAACGCGCCATCATTCATCGTTACGTCGAAGACCACAACATGGCCTTCACCCCGGATCAGGTGGTGGTGACCGTGGGTGGCAAACAGGCCTTTTTCAACCTGATCCAGGCTACCATCAATCCCGGCGACGAGGTGATCATCCCCGCGCCTTATTGGGTCTCTTATCCGGATATGGTGCTGCTGGCCGATGGCGTGCCCGTGGTCGTGGCCACCCAGGAGGCCAACGGCTTCAAGATGACCCCGGAAGAGTTGGAAGCCGCCATCACCGCCAAGACCCGTTTTCTGGTGATCAACTCCCCCTCCAATCCCACCGGTTCGGCCTACACCGCCGAAGAGTTGATCGCCCTGGGGGCGGTGCTGGAGCGTCATCCCCACGTGTGGGTGATCAGCGACGACATCTATGAAAAGATCATCTACAAGCCATTCCGCTTCGCCACCTTGAGCGCCGTGGTTCCCGCCTTGCAGAATCGTACCGTGATCGTGAGCGGGGTTTCCAAAGCCTACTCCATGACCGGTTGGCGCATCGGTTATGCGGTCGGGCCCAAGGAGATCATCAAGGCCATGACCAAAATGCAGTCGCAAAGCACCTCCAACGCCACCTCCATCGCCCAGAAAGCGGCGGCGGTGGCCCTGGCCGGGTCGCAAAAGTGCATCAAACCCATGGTCAAGGCCTTCCGCGAGCGGCGGGATTTTGTGGTCGATGCCCTCAACGCCATGCCCGGCATCACCTGTCGTTCCCCGGAAGGGGCGTTTTACGTCTTCCCCAACGTGGCGGGCTTGATGAACACCACCGCCGCCAACGGCACCCGCATCACCGATACCCTGGAGTTCTCCGCCTATCTGCTGGAGGCCGTGGGCGTGGCCGTGGTTCCGGGTTCGGCCTTCGGCCTGGATCCTTATTTCCGCATCTCCTTCGCCACGTCGATGCAGGATCTGGAACAGGCCATGATCCGCATCCGCAAGGTGGCCGAAGAGTTGACGCGGTGATGGGATTGGTGTGAGCCTTCCGTGCCGGATGGAAAGTTCTTTCATCCGGCACGGATTGGTTACAATGATTTTCTTAGGGAGGCAGACGTATCTTCTAGGCCCGATTGTGAAGCACGGATTGATGAATTTGATTCTGGGAGTTTGAATTCAAAAGAATCAACAAAAGTCCCCTTTAATTGTCTTCCGTTGGAAATGCAAGGGGGATATTGGGTCGATTGTTTGTAGAAATTTCTTGTGTTTGTGATGCGATAGGGTCTGTGACACTCTTGATGGTAAATGCGTTTATCGTGCCCATCTAAAATCTTGTTATCCATGTTGATGGAAAGAAAATGATTCCTTGTTGCAATGTTTTCTGTGCTGGTCATTTTTACCCCTTTCTGGTGTTCTACGTAATTGGTTAAATCTTTAGATCCTGAAGGGGCAGTAGTGGCAATAGGCGAGAAATATATTCTACCTACTTTAAACTTTTTGAAATATTTGTTTCTGATTGTTTTGTTCTCAGAAGGGTTGCATAGTATTTTATTGTCAGGGCAATCTTTGCGAATGCAAGGGTTCCCATGGCAGCAAGAGCATGACATATTGTTCTCAACAACGAGAACAATAAAATCTCTTACCTTTTTTTCTAATATAATTAGAAATATATTTTCTGTCTCAATAATACAGAGTATTCTTTTGGAATTATAGTAGTTTGCTTCTTTGATTTTTTTAAGAACTGTTTCTGTGCCTGATTTGAAAGATGATTTCATATCTTTTCCGTTTTCTAAGGATCTGAATTGCATTGTTGCGTTGACTGGGTCAAGATTTAACAGATCCGATGGCGACTTGCCATCGGATCTTGCGTTTTGAATCTTAGCTTTCTCCCGTTTTTTGATCAAATATATTTTTCGTGTTGGGATGTGACTCCAATGCTTCCAAGGAGTTCTGGGAAAATTTTGATATCCTTATATTTGTAGAGGTGTTTTTTTCTTTGGGCGTGTGTTTTTTTTGTTTTCTTGCTGTCTGGAACGATGCTAAAATATTCCATAGTTTTTCTGGCAGGAATAAGGCTACCTATTGTAAACGCCAATGTCTTATAGGGTTTTTTGCTGTTTGTGGTGCTGAGAGAGTTGGGTGATATTGATATCTTAAGGTCTAGAGGAAGGTATCCTTGTCGGAGTGTTGGGGTAATATTTTGAAAATCTTTCATGATCTGATCTGCTATACCAAGATTTTTTGAAGCCTCTTGATTGGTTCGTTTCGCGCGTAGATGATTTTTTGAGTATTCTTTTATCATTTTTTTTATAAAGGCTTTTCCCTCGGATTGTGATGTGGGAAGCTCCTGGTCTTTTAAAATTCCCTTCCAGGCGTCACTCTTCTTCATCAATTCAAAGATTATATGCATGTGCTCTAGTCCGTATGGTTGATTCATCAGTTCCGTGATGGGTGCTGAAGAGTATTCCTTTTGGAAGCCAGGGAATTGGGTTTCAGGAGAACAGCAGAACGTGTGAACTTTGATTGTATGGACTGACTCGAACTCGTATGTTTTGTCTTCAATGTTGCGAGTCTTGAAACATGACTGGATTGCTTCTTTAACATTTTTTTCAATTGATTTGCAAATTGTTCCAAGTGTGTTTGAACAACTAGCAACAATTGCTGATATATTCTTTCTTGTATTAGAAATTCTTTCTGTTGTTGATTGTGGCCACAAAGGAATTTCGGTCCATATTCTTATTTTGTTATATTCGTATTCGTTGCCAAAGTACCATTGTAATCCAAAATACACCTCCATATCTGGGAAAATGTCGACTAATTTAACATTATAGCATAACTTTTTTAAAGTGGTCCATCCAGTATTTTTTGCTATTTTTTCTTCCCCGATTTCATTAAAAAGACTACCTGTTTCCTCGAACGGATAGGTTTTGCACTTGGCGACACTTAATGCTTGGCTGATGCAGTTGTTGAAAACTTCTGTATTGACGGTCTTGATGATCGTATTAGATAATTGAATCAGAGCTGGATCGGTTTCGTAATTCCAGTTTTCTTTTTCGGGACTGGGGGGTATAAGATTTTCTCTCAGTTTCTGCAGAGTGTCTCTATTGAAAGGGCTGTATAAAGATGTTTCGCAAGAAGAGAAACCTATATATTGCGGAGCTTTCATGTCCATGTCGAAGTTCCTTTGGAAGGATGAGTTGAATAGAAAGAGGTATAATTGAAGATTGGTGGGCGACTGTCCAGTCGGTCGAGAGGGTGGGCGGTTGCGGGGCATCCACGTGATATCGCCACGGCTTACAGTCGGGTGTGGGCAGAGAGCGAAGACGCCATCCGATCCGGGATTAAATCGACCAATGTGGAGTGCAAGACGGTTCACGGCCTGAGCAAAGTTTGGACACGAGGATTGGCTCGTATCACCTTTGCGGTAAAAATGAAGGCCATGGCCTACAATAATGTAAAACTGTTTATGCATTATAGTTGCGCCAATTGCCTATAAAAATAAGGAGAAAATGCTGAAGATTGCAGCATAAAGGGGAGGAGATCCCCGCATCTGGAGGCCTAAACTGGCCCTTTTGACCCCAAAACGCAACGCCAAGCCGAACAGTTCGGTCAACAGCGGCGTTTTATGAGGCAAGCGAGAAAACTTAGAGAGGAGGCGGGATGGAGATCCGGACCGGATAGGTGGGATAGCGAATCCGCCAGAGGTCGGGGACCGACATGACTGGAGCGGTGCTTTGAAGTCCGGTGACCATGCGCTTTACGGCAGGGTGTCCAGACTTGAGCCAGAGTGTGTTTCTGATTGGTTGCATGGTTCCAGCCCCTCTTTCTGGAAAGCAGTCAACACCAACCATCTTGAAGCTTTTCATAAGATCTATATCGCCTGAATGATGCGGATTTCTTGTGATGATTTGATTTTTTTGTTCTGTTTATAACGAGCAACTCAATGAAAATAAACAATTCTTGCTTCCTTTTGCGTTATTACAATATAACAAAAAAAACAAAAAAATAACAATTATCCATTATTTCCAATTCTGTTAGTATAGCAGAGTCCTCTTCTGAATTGCAACCCTAAGTAACATCATTGTGTGATTTTTTTTCTGTAAAAATGTTCAAATAGAACAGGTTGATAGACTGGATGACGCAAGTTGCGTCAGATGTCGGCTGCTGTTTTGGGCGCGCGCAGGGGTGATCAGTGTGGGGGATGAGCCGGTGGAACTATATTATGAACGCACGCGAAACGCGCGCGCGATCACGCCGCGAACACCTCCGGATAATCCCGGCAGGCTTGGCGAAAATCCCCCATCCGGCCAATGTCCATCCAGTAGTCCAAGAACGGGAACGCCGCCGTGGTTTCTCCCTGCTTGATGATGCTTTGGAAGAGGGTCGGCATGTCGAAATACTGGTCTTTGGGGATCAACGGCAGCACTTCCGGGTCCAGCAGATAGATGCCGGCGTTGACGAAATACTCCTGCACTGGTTTTTCCTCGATGGTCACCAGCCGATGGGCATCCAGACGCACCACCCCGTAGGGGACGGTCTGTTCCACCTTGCGCACGCACAAGGTGGCCCGGGATTGGTGTTCCAGGTGGAAATTCAACACGTGCTGAAAATTGATGCGGGTGAGCAGGTCTCCGTTCATGACGAAAAACGGTTCCTTGGGACGCTCGGGGAACAGCGACAACGATCCTGCCGTGCCCAGACGACCGTTTTCTTCCAGATAGACGATCTGCACGCCCCAGGCGGAACCGTCGCCGAAATACTCCTTGATCATCTCCTTGCGGTAGTTCACCGACAGGAAAAAACGGTAGAACCCGTGGGAGATGAAGCTTTCCAGAATCACTTCCAGAATCGGTTTGGAACCCACCTTGAGCAGCGGTTTGGGAACCACGTCGGTGAGGGGAGAGAGTCGGGAACCCAGACCGCCGGCCATCAGCACCACCCAGTTTTCTCTGGATTCGGGGACCGAGAGGTTGTGCATGGTCTCCAGTCCCGTCACGCAACCGGCTTCGTTCAGGATGGGCAGATGTTCGATTCGTTTGGCATGCATCATGGTGAGCATCCGTTCCCGGGTGTCCGAGGCCCGTGCGAAAGTGGGGGCGGCGTTCATGATGTTCATTACAGGCTCCTTCATATCCACGCGTTTCAAAAGGGCGCGGCGCACGTCCCCATCGGTCACGACCCCCTGAAGATGGCCTGCGTCGTCGGTCACCAGGGCCAACCGCAAGGCACCCTTGTCGATCACCCGGACCGCTTCCAGGATCGATAATTCAGGCCGAATCACTATGGTCTGCCAACGCTCTTGATCTCGACTCATTTTCCCCTCTCCCCGGCTGGACACCCCACCACCACAGACCCATCCCCCACAGGTTTCACCACCACGGCTCCGGCCCCGACCACCGCGCCGGCCCCGATCACGATCCCTTGACGCACCACTGCCCCGGCTCCGATATGGGTGCCGCGACCCACCCGCACCCCACCGCTCAACACCGCGCCCGAGGCCACATGAACGTGGGCGTCCAACTGACAGTCGTGATCCACCACCGCGGCGGTGTTGATCAAAACATTCTCTTCCGTCACCACTCCGGTTTGCACCACGGCCCGGGCCATGATCTGCGTTCCCATGCCGAACCGGGCCGCGGACGAGACCCAGGCTGCCGGGTGAATCACCGAGGCGAAGGCAAATCCCCTGGCCCGGCAGGCGTCGAACAGTCCCGCCCGCGCCACACCCGCGCCCACCGATCCCACGCCGAGAATCAACAACGTCGTGTCGGCGGCAATCCGCTCCAGATGGTCATCCCCACCCAGATACGGCAGTCCCAGGGCCGCTTGATCAACCGGGCTCATGACCGGAGCCAGTACCCCGATCACCCGGTCGAGCCACCCCAGTTCCTTCAGGGTGTCCCGGATTACGCGGGCGTGTCCGCCGCCGCCAAGCAGAATGAAAGAACCGGATCGCAATTTATGGGCCACTTTATTGGAGGTTAAAAATCATTCTATTGGGATGGATGGCTCCACTCCGGTCGCCCTTTTTACCCTGTCAGCAGGCGTCGGGCGGCAAGAATGACCCGGTGTTGATCCTCTTCCGGCAAACCCGTCGCGCAGGGCAGGGTCACCACCCGCCACCACAGATCATCGCTCACCGGTTGGGGGGTTTGGGGGGCATGGCGATAGGGTGGTTGCAGATGGAGGGGTTTCCAGAACGGACGGGCATCGATGCCCGCGGCTTGCAACCCGGCTTGCAATCGTTCCACCGCTTCCGGATCGGCCACCCGACGCATCACGAATCCGGAAAACCAGCAGGCTCCGGCGCTGTCCAAAGGTGCGGGGAAGGGGGAGACCCACGCCTCCAGATCCGCGAATGCCTGGTCGTAGCGGGCGCGAATGGCGCGTTTGGCCTGGACGAAGGGGTCGAGTCGTTCCAGTTGGGCGCAGCCGACGGCGGCCTGGAGGTTGGTCATGCGATAGTTGAACCCCACCCGGTCGTGATCGTATCCGGATCCCAGGCGGGCGGTGGTGGTGAGATGGCGGGCCAGGGCCAGTTGCGGGAGATGGTTGCCGACGATGGCCCCACCGCCGCCACAGGTGACGGTTTTGTTGCCATTGAAAGAAAAAACCGATAACTCGGCCCCCAAAGCCCCCACGGGTTGTCCCCGGTGGGTGGCCCCCAGGGCGGCGGCGGCATCCGCGATCACCGGCAGATTTTTGGAGCGGGCGCAGGCGACGATCGCCTCCATGTCCGCCGCCAGTCCCAGGGTATGTACCGGCATCACCGCTGCCACCCGTCTGCCCGAGGCGGAATGGAGCACGCTGCCGTCGGCCTGGAGTCGGGTTTCGCGGGACAGGATTCGTTCCAGCAGGTTGGGATCGAGATTCCAGGTGTTCGGATCCACATCCACCAGCCAGGGTATGGCCCCGCAGTGGGATACGGCATTGGCGCTGGCGATGAAGGTGAGGGAGGGCACGATCACCAGATCCCCCGGTCCCACCCCTGCGGTGACCAGGGCCGCATGCAATCCGCAGGTGCCGGAGGAGACCGCCACCGCCCCTTTGGCGCCGCTGGCCGCGGCCACCATGGCCTCGAACCGGTCCACGAATGGCCCCACCGACGACACGAAGGTGCTGGTGATGCATTCTTGCAGGTAGCGGGCCTCGTTGCCGGTGAGATCCGGTACCGCCAGAGGGATTTTCTTCAGGGTGTTCATGGCCTCGGGGATCACATTTTGCCGTCCAGGTTCCGGTCCGCCACCCGGTGGGACAAGGCGGGCACCGCCTGCTCCATGGCCTGGCTGATGGCGGCGATTTCCCACAGGGGTTGGGCCCGCAACTGGCGCAGGGTGGTCAGGAAGGCGCTCAAGCGTTCCGGGGTGCGGGTCGGATGGCGGATCACCCCCACGTGACGATAGCGGCTGAAATCCGCCTGTTCCCCCTGGCTCAGAAACTCCTCTTCGTCCTTTTCGCCGGTGGTGTCGCTCACCGTGAAGTGACAGGGCCACTCGCGGCAGCCCGGTGGCATGGCGGAGGCGAACTGGCGGGCCTCTGCGTCATCGGCGAACAGACGGGGGGTGTATCCGGCCTCTTGCAGGAACAGCACCGCGATTTCGGCAAAGGTGGAAAGATCTTGTGCCGCTTCCAGTCGGGGGATGAAAACCTCCCGGTTGCATCCGGTGACGCTGGCCAGCAGACACAGTTGGCCGGCTTCAGCGTGGGAGATGAAATAACGTTTCACATCCAGGGGCGCGGCCAGGGGTTGGCGTTTTTCCAGGCGGCGGAGAAAACCGTGCAACAGACTGCCATCGGAAAAGGCCACATTGGCGAAACGGGCGGTCACGGCGGGAACCGTTTCCGACCATTGCCACATGGTCTGTTCCATCAGCGCCTTGCTGGCCCCCATGAGATTGGCCGGATTGACCGCCTTGTCGGAAGAGACAGAAAAGAAACGGGTGGTTGGGCCTTGGGACAGGCGGGCCAGGAGTCCGTCCAGGGCCAAGACGTTGACCTGAAGCATGCGCATCAGGGTGAAAGGATCCCGTTCCGCCCGCACGTGTTTGAGGGCGGCGAAGTTGACCACATGATCGAAAGGGGGGTGGGCTGCGAGAAAGTGGTCGAATTCGCGGGTGCCCAGGGGGATGGCGCTGGTAGCGAAGTCGTCGGGGGGAGAGAGGGCCGAGGCCCGCAGATCCCGCACCAGTTCCACCAGATTGTTTTCGTTGGGGTCCACCAGCCTCAATGCGCCCAATGGCCAGCGGACCATTTCCCGGGTGAACGCACTCCCGATGGATCCGGCGGCGCCGATCACCAGCACCTTGGCTCCGGTCAACGTTTCCGCCAGTTGGGTCCGGTACGCCTCCAGATCCTCCTGGAACATCGATCCGGGGCGGCGCAAAATTTTTTGGAGCAGGGCAGGGGAGATCATGGGGTGTCTCCGGTCTGGATCCGATCCAGATCGTCGATGAAGGTGCGCACCGCCTGATTGTCCGGATCCTCCGCCAGGATGCGGGCAAAGGTTTCCCGGGCCTCTTGAGGTCGTCCCAACTCCAGATAGAGCCGTCCCAGCTTGATCATGGTGACAAAATCCTTGCGCACGATCTTGAGATACTCCTCGAAGATGGCCGCCGCCGTCGTACCTTTGCCGTTGAGTCGCAGCAATTCCGCATGGAAGGGAATGTGGGCCAGGGAGAGTTCCGACAACCGCTGGGAGATCGCCTGGGCGGTGAGCATGTCTCCGGTCTGCAAGGCGATGGTGAAGAGCCGTTGCAAGGCTTCGGGGAGCAGGGCCTTGTGGGTGATCTGCCGATAGGAGCGGGCGGCCAGTTCCTGGTTTCCGTCGAGTTCTGTCAGATAGCCCTGGATCAGATGGCTGTATTCGTTCTTTTCGGCCAGAGAGCTTTTTTCCAGTCCGGCGCCAAACTGACGCAACCGTTCCATTTCCCGATTGCGGAACATGGCCTGGGCCTTGACCCGTACCCCTTGCGGAGAACTGAGCATCGACAGGATATACTGTTTGTAGTCGTGATCGGTCTGGGCCAGGAGTGCTGCGAAGTCGTGGTCCAGTGCGACGAAACCGGCCTGCACCGGTTCGGGCAGGGTTGCGATGGTCAGACCCCGACGGTGCAAAAAGACCAGGGAGCGGCCCGGTTGGTTGTCGTCACGCCATTGTTTGAGCAGTTGTTTGTAGTCCGGACGGGGTTTTTCCTCCTCCATGCGGGCCCGGAGCCGTTGTCGGACCGCGTCGAGCAGTTTGATCAGGGAGACGGCGTTGTCCCGATAGATTTCGTAATAGAGGCGTCCGGCTTGTTCGATCTCCGCGTCGCTCCAATCCCGCTCCTTGTCCGGACGGCTCAATTTGAGCATGGCCCCCAGACCCCATCTTTTGACCAGTCGGCTGATCTCCCGGTACTCCCCGTCCAGGATCTCCTCGATGGCATCCATGCGTTTCTTGAATTTGAAGTGGGGCGGTTTGCCCCGGCGACCGAACAGATCGTCGTTGCACTCCAGACCCTCGATGGCCAATCCTTTCACCTTGGCGGCCAATCCCCGCACCTTGGCCAACTCCTTGTCCACAGCCTGATAGTGGGCGGTGCGGCTGATGGGGGTTTCCTCCGGCATCAGTGCCCGGAGTCGGTCGCGGGCGGATGGGGTGACACGCTCCGGGGTGATGGTTTCCCAGGGGAGATGTTCCACCCCTTCGATTTTGGCGGAGCCGGGGCAGGGGTTGATCAACCGACAGTGGCGCTCGATGGCGAAGCGGGCCAGGGCCGCCAGACTCGGGATGGCGTTGAGAAAGTCGTGACGGGTTTCCGCCATCCAGCCTCCGTTGGTCTCCACCATCAGATCCCCACGGGCGATGAAAGGACCGGTCTGCTGTTCCACGCTTCCCGCCGCATGGGTGAAACCCTCGCGGTTGAAACACAGGTCGAATCCCGCCAGCACCACCCGGGAAAATCCCATGTCCACGGCCATGCCCAACGCCTGATGGCCCACGGTGATGCCGGGATACAAGACATTCGTCGGATTGAGGGGGCTTTCCCAGGGGAACAGGGGCCCCATGTAGGCGTTGCGTCCCCGCCATTGGCCCAGCAGGGCGGGATTGAGGTGATACATGTTGATCAGGAGACTCTCCTGCCACAACCCCAGCATGCCCTTGCTTTGGTGAAAGATCACATCGTGGGGATCGATGGCGAACAGCACATCCGGCGTGATCCCTTCCCGGCTCAGTTGATCCGCCACCCGGGCCACGGCCAGAATGGTCAGTTGATCCCGATGTTGGTGGATCCAGGGAAAACTCTCCGGCAGGGAAGGGCCGCCAGCCAGCAGCACGGCGGTTCGGCCTGTGAAGGCATCCTTCAACCGATAGGCGGGAAAACGGTTTTCCGCCAGATTTTCCAGCCCTTTCACCATGAAAATGCGGTTGCCGACTTCATGGTTCACCTGCAAGCGGTACTGGCCCAGGGTGCGTTCCGCCTCGTTGAACAGGCTCACATAACCGTCGTGGATGCCGTCCACCACCGCCAGCGATTTGGCCACGAACACTTGGTCCAGATAAAAATATTCTTTGATCCCGAAGGGTTCGGATTCGGCGATCCAGTGATCGACGGTGGTCACCAGAATGCCGGGAGGCAGTTCTTGCGGCATCATGCCTGCGTCATGCAGCCGTTTCAGGACTTCGGGCAAGTCGAGAAAAATGAAACGGGAGCCTTCCGGACGTTTGCGTTTCAGGATCCAGTTGAGCAGCAGCCCGGAGTCGCACCCCACCACCAGATACAACGAATCCTCCCGGGTGAAGGATTCCCCGAATTGTTGCTGAAAAACATTATCCGATCCGACCCTGGAAAAGGCCTCCTGGTTCACGGACGGCAGATAACGCTCCCCGAACCGGTTCATGAGAAGTGGACCCAGTGACATTTCCTGCGTCTTGTCGGGCATGGTGTGGCCTTCCAAAGGGGTGTTTTCGGAATCGATGATGCGCGTAAGAGTCATAAGCAATTTTTCGGCCATTTCAATGGGTGGCCCTTTACGGCCTCGGGATTGCATGCTTTGATGGCCATCTCGTGATTCACCTTCAACCGGGCCAGATTTTTACCATGTCCGACACCCCCCCCACCGAGTTGCATGCTGCCATGGCCGATGTGGCCACCTGTATCGATCAGGGGCTTTGGAACGCCGCCCTGGAGCGTTTGCTGGTCTTGAAGAAACGTTATCCGGGATATGCCCACGTGCTGCACCTGTTGGGTGTGGTGCGGCAGGAGTTGGGGGAGGGGCGGGGGGCGTTGGAGGCGTTGAGTCAGGCGGTGGCCATCCTGCCGGACAACGCCGTGTTTCAACTGGACCTGGGGGTGCTGCTCCACAAAAGAGGCGCACGACTGCCGGCTCTGGATTGTCTGCGGGAAGCGGTCCGGCTCAGTCCCGACAACGAGGCGGCCTGTTTCCACCTCGGGGATCTGCTGATGGATCTGGGAGAGGTCGAGGAGGCGATCGACTGTTTCACCCGTGCGACCCGTCTCAAGCCGGATATGGCAGGGGCGTGGATCAATCTGGGTCTGTGTCAAAAATCCCGGAACCGTCCCGAACTCGCCCTGGAGTGTTTTCGCACGGCCTCGCAGGTCCGACCGGATCACGCCCAGGCCCATGTCAATCTGGCCATGGCCCATCTGATGATGGAACACTACCCGGAAGGATGGCGGGAATACGAGTGGCGCTTCAAACTCGATCAACCCAGCGTCCCGTATCCATGCCCCTCGATTCCCCGTTGGCAGGGGGAACCTCTGCAAGACCGAACCATCCTTTTGTTGGGAGAGCAGGGGTTCGGAGACATGATCCAGTTCATCCGCTTCGCCGCTGTGCTGAAAGATCAGGGCGCGCGGGTGCTGCTGACCGTGCCCACCCCTTTGGTGACGCTGTTCCGGCGTGCCCCGGGGGTGGCGCAGGTGCAAAATCATGCGGAATTCCGTGAACCGGTCCATTTCCAGATTCCGCTTCTGTCCGTGCCCGGAGTGCTGGGCACCACGGTGGAGACCATTCCGGCGGTTGGGGGGTATCTGACTCCGGATCCGCAACAAGTCGCCGAATGGGCCGGTCGGCTGAGCGAACCGGGCTTCAAGGTGGGGCTGGTCTGGGAAGGAAAACCGTTGCACGCCAATGATCCGTTGCGGCGTCGCTCCTGCACCCTGGCGGATCTGCTGCCCTTGGCGCAGGTGCCGGGGGTGAGCCTGTACAGCCTGCAGAAAAGTGAGCCGGATCGACCCTTGCCCCGGATTCCGGAAGGATTGTCGATGCGGATCATGGATTCTTACTTGACCGATTTTGCCGCCACGGCGGCGATCATGAGCCGGATGGATCGGATCATCACCATCGATTCGGCCACGGCCCATCTGGCCGGAGCCTTGGGGGTGCCGGTTTGGACCCTGTTGCCCCGGGCGCCGGATTGGCGTTGGGGCATGAATCGATCCACCACACCCTGGTATGCCTCCATGACCCTGTTTCGCCAGAGGGTGACCGATCGTTGGAGCGAGCCTGTGGAGGCGATGGTCCGGGCCTGGGAGCCGCGGACATGAATACCGCCGACATTCCCGGGTTGCTTCAGCAGGCTTTGGCCGCTCATCGGCGTCGGGATCCGGTGCAGGTGAACGCCTTGGTGCGGCAGGTGTTGGACATGGATCCGGACAACGCCGATGCGCTGTATGTGTTGGGCCTGAGTGCCGGTTCCATGAACCGCCCCGATCTGGCGGTCAATCTGTTGAGCAAGGCGGTGGCCCTCAATCCGGATCAACCCTATTATCATTTCAATCTGGGATCCTGTTTCAGTGCCTTGGGCCAAAACGAACGGGCCGAAGAGAGTCTGCGCGCCGCCATCGCCCTGAAACCCGATCTGGCGGAAGCCTGGATCAATCTGGGCAATTGGCGCATGGCCCAAGGGGAGTTGTCGGCTGCGGTGGAGTATTATCTGCACGGGGTGGGGTTGAATCCCGATCTGACCATCGGCCACTATAATCTGGGGGTCATTTTTCAGGAGCATGGGGATCACGGGATGGCTTTGGAGCGGTTCCGGGAGGCCTTGCGGTGTGACCCCGAATACCCCCAGGCCCACATGGGAATGGCGGCTTCGTTGCTCAAGACCGGCTGTTACGCCGCCGGCTGGCGGGAGTATGAATGGCGGTTCCGACTGCCCCATCATGCCCCGCGTATCTGTCCCGTGCCCCGCTGGGAGGGTCGGGTGTCTGCGGGGTTGCGTATCTATGTCTATACCGAACAGGGCTTCGGCGACGCCTTGATGTTCGCCCGGTTCGCACCTTTGCTCCGGGAGAGGGGCGCCCGGGTGCTGCTGGAGTGTCGTCCGGAGTTGTTGCGGCTTCTGACCGCCTCGTCTCTGGCGGATCAGGTGACGGCACGGGCCTCGGACGATGGCGCGCCTCCTCCGTTCGATTACGACTGCCATGTTCCCCTGATGAGTCTGCCGGAGGTGTTGGGGATCACTTTGGATACCCTGCCGAATTTCCCCTATCTGATGGCGCCCCCGGAGCGGGTGCGGGCCTGGGGGGAGCGACTCGGGGAGAAAAAAGGATGGCGGGTGGGGCTTTCCTGGTCGGGCAACCCTGCGGCGGATGTCAATCAGGTTCGGGCCTGCCCCCTGGAGACCTTGTTGCCTTTGACCCTGTTGCCCGGCATTACCTTCTACAGCCTGCAAAAAGGGCCACCCGCCGCCCAATTGACCGAAGCGTTGTGTCAACGTCACGAAATCATTCCCCTGGGGGATAAATTGGGAGATTTCGCCGAAACCGCCGCCGTGTTGCAGCATCTGGATCTGTTGATCTCCACGGACACGGCGCTTGTCCACTTGGCGGGCGGGTTGGGGGTACCGGTCTGGACCTTGTTGCACACGGCTTGTGAATGGCGTTGGCTGGAAAAACGGGAAGACAGCCCTTGGTATCCGTCCATGCGTCTGTTTCGTCAGGCCAGATCGGGGGATTGGCGGGAGTTGGTGGGGCGGGTCAGAGGTGCTTTGGAGGTGTTGACACAAATCTGAAAATCTTGCCATAAACGCAGAAATACTGCTTGATTTTTGGTTTCCGTTCACTTATTCTCCTCGAACTGGAATTTCCTGCATGGCGCGGAGTAGGGTTTTGCACGGTTCTTTCCAAGTCTATATAACAAATGTTTTTAGGAGAATAGGCGATGGGTTCGTATGCCTCTCTGGAATCCACCCAGTTTCTGACTTTCCATTTGGACCAGGAGGTCTATGCCATCGACATCTCCCGGATCAAAGAGGTGCTTGAATTCACGCCACTGACCCGGATTCCACGGACTCCGGATTTCATGTGCGGGGTGATCAATCTGCGTGGCAACGTGGTGCCGGTGGTGGATTTGCGTTTGAAGTTCGGCATGACCAAGGATGACCCCACCATCAATACCTGCATCATCATTCTGGACGTGATTCAGGATGATGAGGCCACGGTGATCGGAGCGGTTGCGGATTCGGTCAAGGAGGTGATGGAACTCGATCCCAAACAGATCGAGCCGCCTCCCCGGTTCGGCACCGGGGTGCCCAACGGGTTTATTCGTGGCATTGGCAAGCATGGTCAACAGTTTGTTATGGTGCTGGAAACAGATCGAATTTTTTCCGACAGCGCATCCACCCTCGTCGCGTCGTGATTTTGCAGCCGGTCGCGGACTTCTTTGCAAGTTTCATCCGTCCCGCCCTGCGGTTCAAGGAGAGCCAACCCATGGTGATCAATCGACAAGCCACTTTGATCAAGACCATTCAGGATTCCATGCACGAAATGGCTATTGCCTTTTTTGCCACCGACATCGGCATCCGGGATGGTCCGGCCCTGGTCAATCATGCGGCGGATGGCGTGTCGCATCCGGCCAATCGGGCTGATGTGACGGCCATCGTCGGTTTTCGGGGTCAGATGACAGGGGGCGTGCATCTTTCCGCGCCGATGCACGCGGCTTTGGGGCTGGCTTCGGCGTTTTGGGGAGAACCTCTGGAATCCTTCAACGAAACCGGGCGGGACGCCTTTGGCGAGTTGGCCAACATTCTGGCCGGTGCCTTGAAAAGCCGTATTGACGATGGCCTTGATCTGACCCCTCCCAGAATCGTGCAGGGATCGGATCCGGCGGATTTGCCCACTTATGGGGGTTCCTACAGTGCCCGCTGTTATTTCATGACCGTCAATGGACCCTTGTATGTGGAGGTGTTCCACGATGGTCAGGAAACCTAGACCGGTTGCCACCGGTTTTTCTTCAGGGTGGAGACTCCAACGTCGTGGACAATCAAAAAGAAGAGAATAGCTGCGTGCGTGTTATCGGGTAGAATTCGTCAGAATCTCATCCCTGTGAGGTCACGCGATTTTCCCCGCCAAAGCCCTGGGGATCACTTCCGTTTCATACCGGATCCCGTCGATTCCATCTCCCGCAGCCAGTGGGCGATATCGGCCAATACGTGAGTCAGTTCGGTTTCCAGTTGATCCAGCCGCAGGGGCCAGTTCTGGGGCCGATTGGACCGGATGGCGGTTTCTATCTCCCGCGTCGCCTCGAATAACCCCATGGCACACAGATTCCCCGCCGACCCTTTCAAGGCATGGATCAACCGTTCGGCCTCCTGTCGGTCGTTTTGGCGCCGGCCAAGCAGCATGCCCCGCAGGGTTGTGATCACGTTGGTGTGGTTGCGTTGAAACTCCACCAGCAAGGTCCACAGCAACGGCTGTTTGTGGCTGACCATTTCCAGCAGTCCGGGGCGGTCGAGGCCCGACTGCGGGTGGTTCTTGGGGATCACGATCCGGGAAACGGGTGGTTCCGGCACCTTGAGAGGCTGATGGCGCGGACCGATCCAACGGCTCAACGTCTCGAACAGCCGTTTGCGGTCGATGGGTTTGGTGATGTGGCCGTTCATGCCGGCTTCCAGGCTGGCCCGTTGATCCTCTTCCATGGCGTGGGCGGTCATGGCCAGGATGGGCAGATCCTGAAAACGGGAATCGGCGCGAATCATGCGTGCGGCGGCGTGACCATCCATCAGGGGCATCTGGACATCCATCAACACCAGATCATATTGACCCGTGCTCACCTGTTGAATCGCGTCCAGACCGTTTTCCGCCACATCGACCACAATGCCGACGCTGAGCAGATTCTCCTTGGCCACCTGTTGGTTGATGGAATTGTCTTCCACCAGCAGCACTCTGGCCCCGGTCAATTGTTTCCGGTAGGTGGCCAGATCCGGGGCATGATTGCCGGTGCGTTGCAACCGGGCCGCCTCACGGCCAAAGAGGGTCAGGATGGTCTCGAACAGTACCGAACAGTTGACCGGTTTCACCAGTTCCAGATCCGCAACCCCGGCGGGCCTGTGGCTGTACTGGTTTTCGGGGTTGTCCGGGTCTGGACGGGTCAACAGCAGAATGCCGCACTCGGAGGGGGATTGGGTTGGGTCGATGCGGTTGCTACCCCGGATGGTCTCCAGGGCCTCGGGGGGCGGTGAGACGGCTGCGTCCACCACCGCCAGACGGAATGGCCTGCCGGCGGTGCGTGCCTGAGTCGTCTGATCCAGGGCTTCCAGGATCGAGGCCACCGGTACCACCTCGAAGGTGAACAGATGGAGCATTTCCGCCAAGGCGTTGCGACAGGGGGGATTGCTGGCCACCAGCAGCACAGGCAGATGGCGCAACTCCGGAGGCGGCAGCAGATCTGACGGATTGGCCGTGACCGCGTGTTGAAAGGTGGCGGTGAAATGAAAGGTGCTGCCGTGTCCAGGGGTGCTTTCCAGCCAGATGCGTCCCCCCATCAAATCCACCAACCGTTTGCTGATGGCCAGTCCCAGACCGGTGCCTCCGTGGGTGCGGGTGGTGGACAGATCCGCCTGGGAAAACGGATGAAACAGCCGGACCTTTTGCTCCTCCAGGATGCCGATACCGGTATCCCGCACCGAGAAATGCAACAGAATCGGAGCCTCTTCATCCTGGAGGCGTCGTACCGTCACTTCCACCTCGCCGTCGGTGGGGGTGAACTTGATGGCGTTGCCGATCAGATTCATCAGGATCTGTTCCAGGCGCAGGGGATCCCCATGCACGGTGGTGCGACACTCCTCCGCCACGGATAGGATCAACCCGATCCCTTTTTCCGCCATTTGCAGCCGGAACAGATCCGTCAGACGCTCGAACAGATCCCGTGGCTGAAAATCGACTTTTTCCAATTCCAGCCGTCCGGCGTCGATTTTTGAGAAGTCGAGAATGTCGTTGATGATCCGCAGCAGGGAGCGGGAGGCTCCGGCGATTTTGTTCAGGTTGTCCCGCGTTCTGGGGGGCAGGTCGGACTGCAAGGAGAGATCGGTCAGACCGATCACGGCATTCATGGGGGTACGGATTTCGTGGCTCATGTTGGCCAGAAACAGGCTTTTGGCCTGATTGGCCGCCGCCGCCGCGGCGCTGGAACGTTCCAACTCCCGGGTCATGCGTTGCAGGTCGCAGACCATGCGGTTGAATGCGGAGGCTAGATCCCCGATTTCGTCTTGTGTGGTGACCGCCAGGATGGTGTCGAAGCGACCCTGACCGATGGCCGCCATGCCCTGACGCAACTGGATGATCGGTGCCGCCAGTTTGCGGGAGACCAGATAGGCGAAACCGGCCACCAGCATCAACATCAAAACAGCCGGCAGCAAGACGAATTGCAGCTCTTTCCGAATGGCCTCCTGGACCATTGCCGGGGTCACCGGAAAGGTGATCCGCAGTGCCAGATGGGGTTCCCCTTCCCCGAGGCGGATCTCTCCATGGATCTGTTTGCCGCCGGGATCGTCGGCGCGGGTGTTGTCTTCTTCCAGAGGAATGAAACGCTCCCCATGCCGATGATACAGCCGCGCTCCCTGGTATCCGGCCACTTGCATGGCGACCACATGGCGCAGATAGCTGGTCAGATCCCCGTGCAGCAGGATGGATCCGGCGAATCCGCCGATCTCCGGATCCCATTTGGGAATGCCCGCCAGTACGGTCCAGCGGCCATCCGGCATCTGGAACGGTTCTGAAAAACGGGTGGAGCCGAACGGGAGTTCCTGCAATTTCTGATGGAGACTCCTGGCCTGCTGATCATAAGGATCGGTACTGCCGGACTGGTTGAGATTCCGATACTCCCGGATCCGTTTGTTGCCGCTGACCGCCACCTTTTCCTGGCCCTGCCGGTCGAAGTAGCGGATCGACAGAAACAGTCCTTTCTGGGCCGAAAGAATGTGCAAAAACAGCCGTTCCACATGGGGTTTGACCAGCAATGCCCTGTCTCCCCATGCCTGGAGCATGTCATCCAGGCCGGAGAGTTTTTCTAAGATGCCCAGGCTGCTTTGCAGGGGGATGGCCTGCATCCGGTCGAAATAGGCGACCGCCTCATCCACCGCATGTTGGGCCGACCGTTCCATTTCCTGCTGGATCTGGCGTTTGACCACCCAGTATTGCACCGATCCGAAGCACAGGATCAGCAGTATGCCGCCTCCGACGAACCAAGCCAGCAGTTTGTGAAAAATCGAGCGGACTGGGGGAATCATGGGTTTTCCGGATATTTTTTCAAGGCTTCGGCCTGTTCGATTGTCTCTTCGATCAACGGATTGTTCAGCACGGTATCCACTCCCAGCATGTGCGCCCGTTGTTTGTTGACGACGAGTGGACCCCGGGGCGGGGCGATGGGGGGCATGTTGGCTGGATTCGCCCCCTGGGCCAGAATGCGATGGGCCATGTGGACCGCCTCGTATCCTTGCAGATAGCCGGAGTCGTCGGCGGCGCACAGCGCCCCTTCCACGACAAATTGTTTTTCGTCGCTGATGTCGGGTGTGTGGATGTGGCGCAGATACCAGGCCACCAGGGCCAAGGGATCCACGGGTTTGCCATCCGTGTCTTTGATGGTGTTGTGGTTGGTCAGAAAAATCGCGTCGGCTTTTTGGGCCAGGGTCAGGGCGCCTTCTTTCCATTCCGTTTCGTTGTTGGTCACCATCGTGCCGACGATTCGCACCGGCAGCGTACCCTGTTCGGCCTGGCGTTGGAGGTCTTTCACCTTGGCGAGGCTGGTTTCCGAATCATCCGCCAAGATGGCCACGGTCTGGATCCCCGGAACCAGTCGGGTGAGCAGTTCCAACCCTTCTCGCATGTATCCGGGCTGGTAGACGCCGGTGATGTTGTGGCCGGGTTTTTCTTGACTGTCCAGCAGGCCATACTTGAGGGGCCAGATGTTGATCCCCCAGAAAACCACCGGTATCTTGGTGTCCAGATAGTGGGAGCCGATGTAGTGGGCCGCGTTGTCGTCGCCGAGCAGCAGCAGATCGGGCTGAAACCGCTCCGCCTGTTCCAGAATCCGCCGTGTGGTGACGGCGATTGCTCCCTGGTCGCTTTTGTGTTTGGTATCCATCCACAATTTCCGGATCACGGCCCGTGACGACTCCACAAAGTCGGTTTGGGTATAGGTGGTCACTTGGTCCGGATGGTCGAGATAGCCGAATTCCAGCAACGCGGCCGTCACGCCCCGATGGGTCTCCTGGGACCACAGGTATTCTCGATGATAACTGCTGACCACCAGAATACGTTTTTTCGGGGCGGCCAGGAGGTGACATGGCATCCAGACCATGGCGATGGCCAGCAGCAGAATCAGCCGGGAACAAGCGTGGTCCCTGGAGAAATGATCATGGGATTGTTTGGGGCGGATTGTGCCATGCATCGGGTTTTTCCCAGCCATCTTTGTGTGGTCAGGAGAGCAAAATTTGCAAATTGAGTCAAGAATACACCCGGAGAGTCGGCAGCAAAAGGGTCATTATGCATTCTTGTTTTTCAGCCGGACGGTGGTTCCCGTGAAAGCGGTTTTTTTAAAACGCGTCAACAGCGGGGATCAGGAGTCGTCGGACACCAGTTGATAGCCGACTCCGTGGATGGTGACCAGCATGCGGGAACTGGAGGTCTCTCCCATTTTGCGGCGCAACCGGTTGATCATGACATCGATGGTGCGGTCGTTGGGCATCCAATCGCGACTGCTGATGGCTTCCAGCAGTTGATCCCGGGTGAACACCCGACCCGGTTTGCGGACAAATTCCGACAACAGCAGATATTCCCCATTGGTCAGGGGGACCTGGGAACCGTCCGGAGTGGTGAGCCGGCGTCGTTGTGTATCCAGGGTCCAGCCCTTGAACAGGTGTTTGGTGACCGGGATTGCATCGTCCTCCCGCTGCTTGCGGGTGCGACGCAGCAGGTTTTTGACCCGGATCAGCAGTTCCCGTTCGTTGAAGGGTTTGATCACATAATCGTCCGCCCCCAACTCCAGCCCCACGATCCGGTCCACGTCCTCCCTGCGGGCGGTCACCAGGATGATGCCCATGTCGGAACGCAGCCGCAGGGCGCGGGTCAGGGAAAAGCCGTCCTCGCCGGGAAGGTTGATGTCCAACAGCACCAGATCGGTGCGGGTGGTTTCGAGACGTGTCCACATTTGGGAGCCGTTTTCCGCTTCGGAGACCGAATAGCCTTCCTTTTCAAAACAGGCAACGAGCAGCCCTCGGGTCACCGGATCGTCTTCGACGATCACAATGTGTTGTTTGGCATTCATACCCAACTGTCACACCCCAACTCTTTTCGTCCATGCATGCAGGCCTTGTCGGCAGCTTTTGTGAAAAGGTGCGCAGATCAAGACACGTGACCCAACAGTTTATCCTTGTCATTATGGAATAATCAAGATTAATTCAAACCTCTTTATAAAATAGCTCTGAATCATATCGATAGGGTTTTAAAAGCTCAGAATTGTTTATATGATATTTATTTTCATATCAGGCGGTGGATGATATGGTTTATAGTAATTTTTTGCAACCTGATAATCATTTCCAAGGATCCCGGAACCCGCCGGAAAAAAAATGGTCCCAAGCCCAGACATTTCCCCATCCTGGAAGAAAAACGTGTTATGCTGCATAGCGAAACGAGCTTCGTGGACCCTGGTTGGATTCCATCCCCTGAACATTGTAAAAGATAACTGAATATCAAAGCTATGGATGATCAGCTGCATGCTTTGGTCGTGGACGACAACCCGATGGAACGGGCCTTGCTGTCCGGACTGCTCAAGAAATTGACCCGCTGGACCATCGTACCCCTCGCCTGCGCCACCGGAGAAGAGGCGCTTAAGCAGGTGGAACGGATGGATCCGCAAGTGGCCTTTGTGGATTATCGACTGGATCATGAATCGGGTATCGATCTGATCCGCAGTCTCAAGTCCATGGGAAGCCGTGCGGGATTCATTTTGTTCACCGGCACGGAAGGGGATGAGGCTCTGGTGGAAGCGGTCCGGGTCGGGGCCGATGACTATCTGCGCAAAAGCGAATTGAGCGTGGAGAGTCTCAACCGGACCATTCATCATGTGCTGGAAAAAAGACGTACCGCCTGCAATCTGGAAGCCGCCCTCGCCGAACTTCAAAAGGCCAAGGCGCAACTGGAAAAACGGGTCGAAACCGATGCCGCCGTCCTGAGCGAGGCCCGGGAACGGTTGGACGCCATCGCCTCGGCGGCCCTTGATCCCATTTTGATCCTGGATGCCCAGATGCGGGTCACCTTCTGGAATCCGGCGGCCACCCGGGTGTTTGGTCAGACCCCGGAAGAGATTTTGGGGCGCCCGGTGCTGGATTTGCTGCCTCCATCGGAGTTCGCCACCCGTCTGAAAAACACCTTCAAAAGTTTCAGTCGCACGGGCAAGGGGACCATGATCGGTCGGGTGGTCGAATTCATGGTCAAGCACAAAAACGGCAAGACCTTTCCCGTGGAAGCCTCCTCGTCTGCCATCCAGATCCACAATGCCTGGCATGTGGTGGTGATTTTGCGGGATGTCACCAAGCATCGCAAAGACAAGGCGGCCCTGCTGCGGGCGCGGGACGCGGCCCAGCGGGCCACCAACCTGAAGGATCAATTCGTCTCCCTGGTGGCCCATGACCTGCGGGGGCCATTCACTTCGATTCTGGGCTTTCTGGAGTTGCTGGACAACGATCCCAAGAACCCCTTGAGCAAAAAACAGAAAGGCTATCTGGCCTGGATCACCGAAAGCAGCGCCAAAATGCTGGCCCTGATCGACGAAATTCTGGACATCAGCCGTTTGAAAACCGGCAAGATCGTCCCGGAGCCGCGTTTCTTCAACGCCCGTTTCGCCGGAGACAAGGCCCTGGAGTCGATTCGACCCCTGGCCGAGCAGAAAGGCATCGAGCTGCTCAATACCCTGCCCGAAGCCTTCCGGCTGCACGCGGATCCGGCGTTGTTCGGCGAGGTGCTGCACAATCTGCTCACCAACGCCGTGAAATTTTGCAGCAAGGGGGATCGGATCACCTTGTTGCGTCCCCCGGGCAAGCCTTCCACCCTGGCGGTGCTGGACACAGGCGTGGGGATCCGTCAGAAACGATTGCCGAAATTGTTCAAGCTGGAAGAAAAAACCTCCACCGTGGGCACTTCCGGCGAGCATGGCACCGGCTATGGATTGCCGTTCAGCCGGGATTTGCTGCGTGCCCATCACGGGGATCTGACGGTGGAGTCCAAGGAGGGCATCGGCAGCATCTTCTACGCCCAATTGCCGGAAGTGGTCCCCATGGCCTTGATCGTGGACGACGACGCGGAGTTTCGTCAGTTGCTGCTGGCCTTCCTGCACAACGACGGCGTTTCGACCCTGGAGTCCACCAACGGCTTGCAGGCGTTGGAAGTGCTCAAGAGTCGCTCCTGTCATCTGATCATCTGCGACGTGCAGATGCCCGGCATGGATGGTTTCACCTTTTTGGCCAAGGTGCGGGCCGATCCCAAGACCCGTCTGATCCCGGTGATTCTCGTGACCGGTGATGACACCATCGAAACCCGTGAGACCGCTTTTCGCATCGGAGCCAACGACTTTATCAACAAGCCGTTCACCCCCACGGAGTTCATCCCCCGCGTGCGTCGTTTCGTGGGATGAACGGTTCCTCTGGAGGCCATGGGGTTGCGGTTCCGGCGGCCAAAAAACGGCTTGGACAACATTTTCTTGCCGATTCCGAGGTGGCCCGGGAGATTGTCCGGGCCTCTGGAGTGGGACCGGGGGATCGGGTGGTGGAGATCGGTCCCGGACCGGGTGCCTTGACCGTTTGGCTGCTGCGGGCTGCCGGACGGGTGTGGGCCATCGAGCTGGATGCGGAGTTGTTGCCGGTTTTGATGCAGCGCACCGCCGGTCTGGGGGAGCTGCACGTGGAGAGGACCGACGCCTTGCGGGTGGACTATGGGGCGTTGGCGGAAACCCTGGGCGGGGAGCTGCGCATCGTGGCCAATCTGCCCTATAATATCAGCACCCCTTTGCTGATGCGTTTCATCGATCAGCGGGCGGCCATCGTCCAGATGACCCTGATGGTGCAAACCGAAGTGGCGGAACGGCTCTACGCCCGGCCCGGCACCAAGGCCTATGGGGCCTTGTCGGTGCCCTGCGGCTTGTGGATGGAGATCGAACCGGTGCTGCATGTGCCTCCCGGCGCGTTTCGTCCGCCCCCCAAGGTCAACTCCACCGTGGTGCGACTGACCCGGCGGGCCGCTCCCCTGGCCCGGGTGGATGACCCCGGAATTTTCTCCCAGGTGGTGCGGGCCGCGTTTGGTCAACGCCGCAAGGTGCTGGCCAACGCCCTGCGGGTGATGGGGGATCCGGCCCGCCAGTGGCTGGAACGGGCGGAAATCGATCCGGAACGCCGGGGCGAGACCCTTTCGATTCCGGAGTTCGCCCGACTGGCCAATGTGATTCACGCCTCAGGGGGGAGCGACTCCCCGGATCACTCTCCCACCATCATGAACGCCGACCAGATATAGGGGTGTTTCCACTCGCTGGACTCCAGCAGATCCAGTTGGGACTCCCGCAAGGCCCGATGGGCGCTCATCCCTTCTCCGAGACGGGCGTAGAGATTGGTCATAAGTGCCTGAGTGCCCGCGTCGCTCACCTCCCACAACGAGGCGATGACCGATTTGGCTCCCGCCTCCTGGAAGGCCCGACGCAAACCGTAGACCCCTTCGCCTTCGTGCATCTCCCCGAGTCCGGTTTCGCAGGCCGACAGCACCGCCAGTCGTGTGCCGGTCAGATCCATGCCCAGCACCTCCAGGGCGGTGAGTACCCCATCGTTGTCCGTGTCCAGTTCTCCGAGGAAGCGGGCGTTGGCGTTGATGCCGGCAAAGGCCAGACCGGCCCGCAACAACGGATTGTCTCCGGGAGGGGGAAGCTTCAACTCGCCACCACGGGCCAGTTTCAGGAGTCGTTTCTTGAGGTTGTCGTCGGGTTTGAGGAAAAAGCCGTGGGTGGCGATGTGCAGAATCTCCGGTGGCGTCGCGAGCGATTGCAACGCCGACTCCTGGGCTTCGTGTTTCATCAGCACGGTGTTGTTTTTTTTGCGGCCCGTGGCCTGTCCGGAGATCAGCCGCCCCTCTTTTTCCGCGCCGGGCAGCGGATCGAAATGCAGTCCCCGCATGCCCGACGAGAAGGCCCGCAATCCCTGCTTGAGTTCGGATGAGCGTCTCCCCTGGAGGGATTCCGACTCCTTTTCCTTTGCTTTCAGCTTTTTGGCCTGGTCTCCTCCCACCTTGTCGGAGTCGTAATCCGGACCGGCCAGGATCAGGTAGTTGCCTTTGGCTTCGGGCACAGCGGAAGGGACCAGATCCCGGCTCGACGACAGCAGATGCAGATCCGTATCCCGGGCCAGATAGTCATCCTCCGGATTCACCAGGGCCGGGAAGGGGAGGATGTTGAGCATGCCGTCCGGAACCACATACACCTGTTCCCGTTTGCCGATACGCTGCTTGATGGGTGCCCAGATCCGGTCATAGGCGGTGCGGCCCATTTTTTTGATGCTCTCTTCGTCCGCCTCTTCCTCCTGGATGATGGCCCGATAGTCGGTGACGATTTTTTGCACCCCGTCCGGATCCGGATAGACCACCCGGTCGAACACCACCTTGCCCTTGTCCTGGAACACAATGGCCGCCTGCAATCCGCTGCGTTCTTCATCCTTGTAGGCCAGGAATTCCACCAGGGCGGCCTTTTCCGGCAGATGTTTCACCAGGGTGTCGAGGGTGATGGGCGTGGTGGTGTGTTGCAGTCGTTTGCTGGCCCGTCCCAGTTCCAGTTGCAGCCGTTCCACGTCGTTTTCCAGATCGTGGATCACCTTCAAATGGGTGCTGGCGGTCTCCGGGGTGGGGCCGGAGAGGGTCAACGAGGCCAGCCGTTTGCGGGTTTCCGTCAACCGTTCGCTGATCGCCTTGAGCGCCGGATCGTTCCCCAGTCGGGCAATCTGCCGGATCTCCGAGGTGATCTTGAGCAGCAATCCCTTGCGTCGCAAACCCACCTCGAACGCCTCGCGCCCTCCGGTGGCCGGATCCATCTCCCCCAGCCGGGTCAGGTAGGTGTTGAGTTCCGGGGCATGCAGCCGGATGTATCCCTCCCGGGCGTTGTCCCCGGTGGACCAGAGCATGCGATCCAGAAAATCCGAACGGCGGATGAACAGTTCCTTGCGTACCTTGAACGCATCCGGGTGTTTGGTCTTCTCCAGGATCGAGGCCAGGGTTTCCAAGACCTCGAAGGCGTAGGGATGCAAGGGTCCGACCGCCTCTTCGGCCTTGGCGCGGGCCTGGCGGGCCAGCTCTTCCGCCTCTTTGTGGCGTCCCATGTCCCGCAGCAGCAGGCTCAAGTCGTTCATGGAGCGGATCACATCCGGATGGCGCTCTCCGAGGGTTTTCCGGCGTCCTTCCAGGGCTTTGGTGAAGAGTTTTTCCGCCTCCTGATGCTGTCCCAGATGATGGGTGACCCGGGCCAGATTGTTCAGGGCCTTCAGGGTGCGGGGATGACGTCCCCCCAGCGTGGCGCTCCAGCTTTCCAGTGCTTGACGGAACAAGGGTGCGGCCTTGGCTTCTTCTCGTTGCAGCAGATGCAGATAGGCCAGATTGTTGATCACCGCCACCGTGTCCACATGCCGCTCCCCGAGCCGTTTGCGATAGGCGTCGATGGCGTTGTGATACAGGGGTTCGGCCTTGTCGAAGTTGCCTTGGCTTTCGTGCAGCAAGGCGAGATTGTTCATGGTGGTCAGGGTGATGGGGCGTTCGGGACCGAATTGTTTTTGAGCCAGTTCGAGAGCCCGTCGCAACACCGGTTCCGCGTCGTCGTAGAGTCCCGCCTGTTCCAGCAGTTGCCCCAGATTGTTGAGGGTGGTGATGGTGACCGGATGGGATTCCCCCAGGGTCTTGGTGAGGGATTCCAGGGTCGTCTTGAGCAGGGTTTCCGCGGCGGCCAGATCTCCTCTTTTTTCGAGGATGGTGGCCAGCTCCACACGCAAGGCCAGGGTCGAGGGGTGTTCCTCTCCCTGTTCGGCGGCGAGTTCTTTCAGGAGTTTGCGGGTCTGGTTTTCCGCCTCCTGGAAATCGCTCTGGTCTGCCAGCAGATGAATCCGGGCCGTGGTGGCTTCGACGGTCAACGGATCCTTGGTGCCGGCGGGCAGCCGGGCCAGAACCGGCTTGAGGAGCGCTTCGGCCCGTTTGAGTTCTCCCAGACGACGGTTGGCCTCGGCGGCTCCGATGCGTGTGGCAAGGGGGGTGGGATCTTCTTTCGGCAGGATGGCTTCCAGAATGGTCAGGCTTTGTTCGTAGGCGTCCCGGGCCATGGGGAAGGCCTCGCGGGCCATGTTCAGGGCCGCGAACCGTTCCAGACAACGGGCGGTTTCCGGGTGATGATAACCATGGACCCCGGCGGAACGGGAACAGACCTCCCGCAGCATCGTTTCCGCCTCGTCATGGGATCCCAGTTCCTGGAGCAGTCGGGCCAGGGCCAGATCGTTGTCCATGGCCAGGGGATGCCCGGCTCCGATTTTGGCGGCCCAGCCGCCGCGGGCGGCTTGATACATATCACGGGCGGCGGCGGGATTGTTTTGGGTCTCCAGGAGTTCCGCCAGGGCCTTGCCGGTGGCGAGGCTTTCCGGATGGTTGGGCCCCAGTGCCTTTTGGGCATGGGTCGCTGCCTGCTTGAGCAAAGGTTCGGCCTCGGCCACCTTGCCCATCAGGGTCAGATAGGTGCCCAGCTCCCGTTCGCTCATGAAGGTGGAGGCGTGTTGCGCCCCGAGATTCTCCCGGGCCAGATCCGCTGCCTGTTTTCCCAGGCGGATGGCGGTGTCCAGATCCCCCTTTTCGGCGGCGGCCATGGCCTCTTCCCGGGTCTTGGACCATACCCCCGCCACCTCGGCCTTGCTGGCTGGAATGACTCCGGCTTGGTTGAGGGTTTCATCCACCCAGGGGGGCATGGTATTGACCATTCGGCTGATTTCCCCGTTGTACATGGCCGCATCCTTGGTATCGCCTCCCTTGGCGGCCAGGGTGGCGGCTTTGCGGAAATACTCCAGGGCTTTGGCGGTCTCTCCCGCCTGGAGGCTGGCCGTGGCCGCGTTGTGCAGCCAGTCCTTGTGCCCCGGATCCCGTTCGTGGGCCTTGGCAAAGCGGGTCATGGCCTGCTGGAAATCGTTGGCCTGCATAGCCTTTTTGCCTGCTTCCGCCTCTTTGGCCGCCGTGGGGTCGTTTTGGGCTGCCGGAGGCGCGGGGGGTGGCGTCAGCAGTGGGGCGTTGCCGGTGGTTTTTTCAGCGTTTGCCGGTTTGACGACCGCCCCGGCCCGTTGTTTTTCGTCCGGAGCGCCGGACGCGGCCAGCGCGGTCAGTGGCCAGGAGGATCCCAGCAACAGACCGAGCGCGATCACGGATAACGGCTTTATCCGCCGTGGATAGTGGACACGAAAACAATGGGGGCGGGAAAGAGACATGGGACTCTCCACGGGATGGGTTTTCAGGGGGCCATGGAGGGCATGCTAACCGATTTTGAGGCGGGTTTCATGGCAATTCCGGCCAGGGGGTGTTTTTTGGTGGGGGTGGGGCGTGTTGGATGGGGGCAAGCGAGGATAATTTAAAGATTGAAAGGGGGTGCGGAAGTTTCTGCCCAATCTACCCGTCGCCCCGTACCACGCCGGTGACACGGGGCGGGGAGAGGAGGGGACTTCCTACCCCTTCTTCACATACCAAACCGCAAAAGTCTCCATGGCGCCGCGCAGGGTTTTGAACGCTTCGCTGTCGAGCAGATCCTGTTTTTTGGCGGAATCGAGGTTGAAATCGGTGGTCAGATCCTCGGCGAAGCGGAGGATGGTCTCCCGGATCAATTCCTGGGAGTCGTTGAGGATTTCATCGACGCGGCATGTCATGGGTGGTTCCTTCTGTGTGACGGAGTGGCAAGAAAGCCGTCCAGATACGGCATCAAGGATTACTGTAGCGTTACACCGGTGGCGAACGCCAGAAGATTTTTGATTCCGGGGGGCTTTGTTTTTTTAATGGGCCCCTTCAAAGGTGATGCGGGGATCGGCGACCACATAGGTCAGATCGGTGATCAGTTTGGTGACCAGTCCCAGCAGCGTATAGAAATACAGGGTGGCCAACACCACCGGATAGTCCCGGTTGATGACCGATTCGTAACCCAGCAATCCCAGTCCGTCGAGACTGAAGATGGTTTCGATGAGCAGACTGCCACTGAAGAACGCGGCCACGAACGAGCCGGGAAAGCCGGTGACCAGGGGAATCAGGGCGTTGCGGAACACATGACGGTACAGCACGGCCCGTTCGGTGATGCCCTTGGCCCGGGCCGTGAGGACGTACTGTTTGGAAATTTCTTCCAGAAAGCTGTTTTTGGTGAGCATGGTCATCACCGCGAAGGATCCCACCACCGAGGCGAAGACTGGCAACACCATATGCCACAGATAGTCGGTGATGCGGGCGGTCCAGGAGAGGGATTCCCAGTGGTCCGAGACCAGCCCGCGGATCGGAAACAGATCCCAGAAACTGCCACCGCCGAACAGCACGATCAGCAGCACCCCCAGCACAAAGCCGGGAATGGAGTATCCGGCCAGGATCAGCGCCGAGGTGACGGCATCGAAGCGGTCGCCGTGGCGTACCGCCTTGCGGATTCCCAGGGGGATGCTCACCAGATAGGTGAGCAGAAAGGTCCACATGCCCAACGAAATGGAGACCGGCAGTTTGTCGATCACCAGAGCGGTCACGGAGCGGTGATGGTAGTAGGAGTCCCCGAAGTCGAAACGCAGATAGTTGCCGATCATGAGCAAGAAGCGTTCGTGGGCCGGGCGGTCGAAGCCGTAGAGTTTGCTCAACGCCGCGATCTGATCCGGGCTGAGTCCCTTGGCACCCCGATACAGTCCGCCGCTGGAAGGGGTGGAGAGTTCTCCCTGGCCGCCGGAGGAGCCGGCCTCCATGCGAGCGATCATCTGTTCCACCGGTCCACCGGGCACGAACTGGATCACCACGAAGGTGACGGCCATGATCCCCAGCAGGGTGGGAATCATCAACAGCAGGCGGCGCAGAATGTAGGCACCCATGTCACTTCATCCACCAAGAGAGCAGCCACCCCTCCGGCGAGTAGAACAGGGGCAGTTTTTCCGGTCGGGCGAAACGGTCCCAATAGGCGATGCGGTGATAGGTCAGGTGCCAGTTGGGGACCAGATAGTGGCCCGCCAGCAGCACCCGGTCCAGGGCGCGACAGGCGGTGATCAGTTCCGGACGATTTTTGGCGTAGATGAGTTTTTCCACCAGGGCGTCCACGGCGGGATCCTGGATGCCGATCCGGTTGTGACTGCCCTGGATGCTGGCGCTGGAGGAGTGCCACATGTCCCGCTGTTCGTTGCCCGGAGACTGGGACTGGTCGAAGCCGTTGACGATCATGTCGTAGTCGAAGTCGTGGACCCGGCTTTGATACAAGGAGGTGTCCACGGTGCGGTACTGGAGGCGGATGCCCAGTTTTTCCAGGTTGGCCGCGTAGGGGGCCAGAATGCGTTCGAAGGCCGGGGAGGCGAGCAGGGCTTCCACCTCCAGGCGATTGCCTTTGCCATCGGTCAGCACCTTGTCGTCACCCAGGGTCCAGCCGGCCTCTTTCAGGAGTTTGGAGGCCTCCCGCAGATTCTGACGCAGGGAGTTGGGCGGCGTGGTGGCAGGGGGAACCGGAACCGGACCGAACACCACCGGGTCGAGTTTGTCCTTCAACGGTTCCAAAAGGGCCAGTTCCTCCGGGGAAGGGCTACCCTGGGCCGCCAGTTCGGAGTTGGAAAAATAGCTTTTGGAACGGGTGTATTGACCATAGAAGAGATTTTCGTTGCTCCACTCGAAATCGAAGGCCAATCCCATGGCCTTGCGCACCCGGATATCCTGGAACATCGGACGGCGCAGATTGAAGATCAATCCTTGCATGCCCGCTCCCCGTTTATGGGGCAGGGTTTCCTTTTTGATGTGACCCTGGGTGAATTTGGGACCCTCGTAGTCCCTGGCCCATTGTTTGGAATTGTTTTCCGCCATGAAATCGAATTCGCCGGCCTTGAATCCCTCCAGGGCCACTACCGGATCCTTGTAGAACTTCAGCACGATGCGTTCAAAGGAGTACAGGCCCCGGTTGACCGGACGGTTGTTGCCCCAGTATTGCGGATTGCGTTTGTAGGTGAGGATTTTTCCGGCCTTGAACTCTTCCACCACATACGGTCCGGAACCCAAAGGCGTGGTCAGGTTTTCCAGGTCAAAGGGGGTCTTGGTGAAAAAGGCTTTGGAGAAGACCGGGACTTCCCCGGCGATCAGGGGCAGTTCCCGGTTGGCCTGACGGAAACGGAAGCGGATCGCCTGGGGGGAGATCACCTCGGCGGCGGTGATGTCCCGCCAGTAGGATTGATAGAAGGGGTGGGCCTTGTCCGATTGCAGGGTTTCCAAGGAGAATTTCACATCTTCGGCGGTCAGGGGGGAGTCGTCGGAAAACCGGGCCGCCGGATCCAGGTGAAAGGTCACGGAGAGACCATCCGCCGCCACTTCCACCTTTTGGGCCAGCAGTCCGTATTGGGAAAAGGGTTCGTCCTGGGCCTGAACCATGAGATGCTCGAAGATCAGGGGTTCCAGCAGATCGGGTGCCGAGCCTTTGAGGGTATAGGGATTCATTTTGTCGAAGCTGCCCAGGGCGTGCAGGTTCAGGGTGCCGCCGGGTTTGGCGTGGGGACTGGTGTAGTCGAATCCTTTGAAGTCATGGGGATATTTCAAGACTCCATCCAGGCTCAAGCCGTGATCCGCATGGGCGTGGGTGATCAACAGTCCCAACAGGCATAAAATGGACAAAAGGTGACGCATCGCTTTGGCAAACCTCTCGCATGGCGTTTTTTTGGATCGTCAACGTGGCGCGGATCCTGCGGATCCTTGATATTGCAGTGTAGCCTTGGTCACGGCGGTTTGACCAGATTTTTTCGCCGGGGGAATCCCGTCGGGAAGGATGACGCCGCATCCGGTTTCGTGGTACTAAAGAGGCTAAAGATGTTAAAGATGAAAAATGTGGAATCCGGTTTCTTGGTGGCAACCGGACCGATGGCCTTGAAGAGGTGACTCATGAACGTGGAGCGAGTGCGAGGGCCGGCAGTGGCAGGCATGTTCTATCCGGGGGATGCTCCGGGGTTGCGCAGTCTGGTGGAAGGATTGCTGGATCAGGTTCCGCCGGTGGTGCAAGAGCCGGTGGCGGTGGTGGCGCCCCATGCGGGTTTCATCTATTCCGGGTTGACGGCGGCCCATGCCTACAAGGGGTTGTCCCGGGCTTCGGCCACGGCCCCGCGTCGGGTGTTTTTGATTGGTCCGAGCCATCGGGTGTGGCTGGAAGGGGCATCGGTGGGCAACTACGACGCCTATGTGACCCCCTTGGGGCGGATTCCGGTGGATCGGGAAGGGGTGGAGTGTCTGGCTTCCCGGCCCGATGTCACCCGGGATGAGGCGCCACACCGTCTGGAACACTCTCTGGAGACCCAGTTGCCGTTTCTTCAGGTGACGTTGATCCATTTTCGCATCATTCCCATCGTCTACGGCGAGATGAGCGGCGGACATCTGGCGGATCTGCTGGAACAGTGCTGGAAACCGGGAGATTTGATCGTGATCTCCACGGATCTTTCCCACTATCACCCCTATGACGAGGCCAGACGGCTGGATGCCCGCAGCAACGAGGCGATTCTGGCCCGGGACACCAAGGAAATCACTTCCTGCGAGGCCTGCGGCAATGTGGGCGTGCAGGCGATGCTGGAGACGGCCCGTCGTCGGCGCTGGAAACCGGTCCTGATGGATTTGCGCAACTCCGGGGATACGGCGGGGGACAAACAGCGGGTGGTGGGGTATGCCAGTTATTTGTTTTATCCGGAAACCGGGGATCGCGCCGTCGTGACGCCGAAAGTGGGGGAGAGCCGTTCCGGGGTGGGATTGCCGGAACTGGTCCGTGCCCATTTGGCCTCGATTCTGGCGGGAGGCCGGGGGCTTTCCACCTCCGCGGTGAGCGCCCAATGGGCGGAGTTGGCCAAACCCGGAGCCTGTTTCATCACCCTCACCGATCAGGGCGCCTTGCGGGGTTGTATCGGCTCCCTGGTGGCCCATCGTCCCCTGGCCGAGGATTTGTTGGAAAATGGCGTGTCGGCGGCCACCCGGGATCCCCGGTTCGCGCCGGTGAGCGTGGAGGAACTGGAACGGTTGTCCATCGAGGTCTCTTTGTTGAGTCCCCCGGAGCCGTTTCCCCATCGGGACGGGGAGGATCTGATCCGGCGGCTCAAGCCCGGCGTACACGGGGTGATTTTAAGCAAACAGGGACGACGGGCCACCTTCTTGCCCCAGGTGTGGGAACAGCTTCCCAATCCGGAGGCGTTTTTGTCCCATTTGTGCCGCAAGGCCGGGCTGGATGGGGAGTGCTGGCGTGCCGGGGCCGAGATCCAGGTCTATACCGTGGAAAAACGGTTGGAGAACAAGAGAGGACGGTGAATGGCCGGATTCCATACCCATTTGGCGGTGGCCGCTGTCAGCGGGGGAGTGGGGGTGACCACCTTGATGGTCGCAGGGGTGGTGGATCCCCAGACCGGGCTGATCGGCTTCATGGGGGCCACCATCGGCGGTGTGCTCCCGGACGTGGACGCCGAAGACTCCTGGCCGCTGGATCTGGCTTTTACCCTGTTTGCGTTGCTGGGTTCGTTTTTTGTCATGTTCAGTCAGGTGGGCGCCTACTCCGTCGCCGAGTTGACGGTGTTGTGGATGGTGAGCTTTTTGTTCATCAAGCTGGCTGTGTGCGAAATGTTTGTCCGTTTCACGGTCCATCGGGGGATTTTTCACTCGTTGCCCGCCGGGGTGTTTTTCGCCGGGTTGACCGCCTTGCTGCTGATGCGTCTGTTTCATCAATCCGAGCGGCTTGCCTGGTTGACCGGCCTGTTCGTGCTGCTGGGCTATCTGGTGCATCTGCTGCTGGATGAACTGTACAGCCTGAACCTCTTCGGTCCGGGGGGTGTCTCCTCTTCCCTGGGGAGCGCGTTCAAGCTCTCCGCCCCGGATGGTTGGGCCACTTCCGCCATGTATCTGGCGATTTTCCTGGTCTATTACGTCACCCCCGGCCCCCTCGCCACCCTGCGGGAGATTTTCACCCCTGCCACCCTTGATGCCATCCTGCCGCGTCTGGTGCCCGCCGGTCCCTGGTTTGGCCTGCCCTTCCTGGCTCTTTTTCCAGGTTCCCGATAGGGGGGTACACTTTGTCATTGACAAGCCGTCGGATTGCAGCTATCTTCTTGCCCATAGAGACAAGCCCAGATGGCGGAACTGGTAGACGCGCTAGATTCAGGTTCTAGTATCTGCAAGGATATGGGAGTTCGACTCTCCCTTTGGGCACCAAAAGACAATCAAGGACTTGGCCGGTTTCGGTCAGGTCCTTTTTTGTTTTTCAGGCGTTCTTTCAGCACCCCTCCCTCCCGGTTCATCCTTGGCCAGGAGCGGCGAAATGGCAACGTTTTGACGCTTCATTTGGCATTATTCTTGAATCAATTTCAACAGGATCGCCATTTTTCTGGATCCAGTGGACCGCCTGGAGACCGGCGACACCGTGTTCTTTGACATCGTGAGGGTGAGTGAACCGGTTGGATGGATACCGGGGAAACGTGGGGAGGGGAGAGGCGAATCCGGGGAGAACCGTGATGGATTCCCGGGGAGGGAGCGCCTTATAAAAAAAGCACTCCCTCCACAGGTGTCAGGCTTTGGGTATCAACGGTGCGGCTTAGATGTCACACAGCACACCACCGATGGAACCGGCATAGCTGCCAGCGATACGATTCCGTTCGGTGAGGGCGGTGGTCTTGGAGGTGAAGGGACCGACGCGCACCTGGGTCAGTTCAGGGGTGTTGGGTTTGACGGTCACGGGATGCAGGGAAACGTTGGAAATCCCTTTGCTCTTCAGTTGGCTTTGAGCCTCTTCCACGCTGCTCGTCTTGCTGTACGAGCCGATGTGAACGAAGCAGCTACCCGCTTTGGCGTCGGTGCTGACCGCAGCGGCGACAGCCGGCTTGGACTCGGGGGCTTTGGTCTCGACTTTGGAGACAGCCGTGGAAGAGTCTTGCAACTGGCTGGTTTTGGCGGGCTTGGCGGCGGCCGGTTGAGCGGCAGGCTTTTGGGCCGTGGTTTTCGGCATGTTCAACTGGGCGAGCATGTCGTTGAGATAGGCTTCGCCACCATACTCGAAGGATTCACGGAAGCCGGGAGCCAGGTACAGTTGGATGTCGCCGGGCTTGTCAACCGCGAGGGAGAGATTGCGCAGATATTCCACGCCTTCGGTCCGATCCTTCAGACCATGGAACAGGGCATTGCCCAGATTGATACCGGCGGCATGCAGAGCGCGACGATAGTTACGCAGATAAATCTCCTCGGCGGAGAAGATCCGGAAGGTGAACTTGTCGCTGTCGGTCAGAGTGGTGGTATGGTTGGCGTAGAACTGGCCTTCCAGAGCCGTGGTCATGAAGTTCTCGGTACGGCTGTAGGTCAGTTCGTAACCGGTCATGGCGGCGTTGGCGCAGACCACCGACTGGGAGAGATCCTCGGCAACCGGGATATTCTTCTGAGAGACGGCGGGCATTTCCTTGGCGATTTCGGCCAGGGTCTGCTTCATGGATTCCCGATAGCTGCACACAAAGCCGTTCTTGAAGGCTTGGCGGTCGGCCGGGGAACCGGAGGTCAGCAGTTCCTGGAAGAGTTCCAACATGGCGACGGCATGGGTGTTGGTCTCTTTGAGCATGGGATCGAACTTGCCCTGGAAGGAGGTGGAGCGCTCCAGGTTGAGTTGGAAGAACTTCTTGGGCCACTGGGAGAAGCCGGCACCGATTTCGCGGCCGATTTCGCCGGCGGCGGTGGAGACGTGATATCCGAGGACATCATCGGCATCCATGCGGCCATAGGTGGTCCGGAAGCAGGAGTGGAACTTGGTCCGCAGTTCCTGGTTGACGCCAAAATAGAAGCGTCCCAGGGGGGTCGCCTGACCGTTGGCGTTCATTTCACCCGTGCGCAGAAAATGCACGAAGTCGGGATTCAGGTGCTTTTTGCCGTACAGGTTGCCATTGTCGTTGCGCAGATTGGCGCCCCAGTAGTCACCGGCGCGACAGAAGGAACCGGCATCCATTTTGATCAGGAATTCGGTGTTGGCATTGGTGTTGACAATGGTCCGTTCCAACGAGTCGTGGGAATTGATCGGGGCGCCCAGTTCCGGATGCGGGGCCGCACAACCAGCAACCAGGGCCAGCAGGGACAAACCACACAGCTTTTGGACGATGGATTTCGGTTGTCTCATGAGTGTCTCCTTCTAAGAACATTTCTGGAAGCTTGCGGGCATTCCAGTCATTTTATGAACACGGGTACAACGGGGTTTTCCCGTTGCTTGACTACCTGATGGAATCCGTCTCACGGATGGAGTACTTTCCAGGCAGGAAATGGATTTCAACGCGACGATTGATCGGTTGACGATCCTTTTCGCTGTACAGGTTGTAAGCGGCGGGACGGGTGTCGCCATAACCCACGATGGTCAACTGGGCGGCGGAGACTCCCTGTTTCACCAGATAGGCACGCACTTCCTTGGCGCGATGATTGGACAGGCCCACATTGTTGGCCGCCGAACCGCTCTCATCCGCATGGCCTTGGATTTCGACGCGCAGACCCGGGTTGGCTTTGATCTTTTTGGCGGTTTCGTTGAGGATCTTCCGGTCGCCGGCGCGCAGATAGGCCTTGCCCAGATCAAAGTTGACCACGGACAGGGCGGAAACGGCGCAACCTTCGGTGGAGACCTTTTCGCCGCGGGCGGAATTGTTGCACTTGTCCGCGCCGTCGATGACGCCGTCGGCATCCGTATCCACATGGCAACCGGCGGCATTCACGGCCACGCCCGGGATGGACTTGGGACAATCGTCTTTCACATCCGGCACGCCGTCCCGATCACTGTCGAGGGGGCAGCCATGCACATCGACTTTGGCCAGCGGATCGGTATTGGGGCACAGATCCCAGAAATCGTGGACGCCATCGTTGTCCGCATCGTCGTTGGTGCAGCCATAACGATCGACAACCGCGCCAGCCGCCGTACCCGGGCAATGGTCGATGGAGTTTTTCACGCCATCGTTGTCGCTGTCGCCGTCGGGAGCGAAATTGGCGACGAAGGAGGCCGACAGGTTGTTGTACCAGTGGGCGCTGTGGTGCCAGGCATGCTCGGAGTGGTCGAACAGGTCATGCGCCGAGGCGGTGTTTCCGACGCATAGCATTCCTCCCACGACGAGCGATGCGGTCAATATTTTTATTTTCATGTAATCCTCCTTATGAACGATGATTAGGTGAGTTGGATGTGGCCCAACCCTGATAATTTTTAACAAGTCCTTCAGCTAACTTCAACCAATTACCACTTATTGAAAGGCTCGTCAACCATCTTTCTCTCACGTTTCACCATAACCGGGAAAAGTGTGAAATTTTTTGTGATCTTTTGCGTTCCCGGGTGGTTTTGGCTTGCGGGCAATGCGGTTGTTCGTCGCTGGTTGGGATGGTTGTTGGTGTGACCGATCCAATCCCCGCCCTGGAGTCACGATCCCTGATTCTGGAATTATTGAAAGTCATGTAACTGTCGAGGGTCGCTTTTTCCATGACAGGAACGGGAAGCTCTTGCACACAAGATGAAAAACATCTCAAGGCGACTGTTAAAGGGATTGATTATCGAAAGCTGGATGGGCGGTGATCATGACTCCAGCTTGAATCGTTCGACAATCTCCTTGAGGGATCCGGAAAGCCCCGACATTCCCGTGGCCCGTTGGTTGAGTTGGGCGCTCATGCGGGTCACGTCCGCCACGGCCTGATTGACCGGTTCCATGTTGGTGGCGATTTCCTGGGCCATTTCGGCGGCTGCCAGCACGTTGCTGGTGATGTTTTGGCTGCCGCTCGAAGCCAGGGCCACGTTGCGGGTGATCTCCACCACTCCGGCGGAAAGTTCCGCCACATTGCGGGTCACCTCCGCGATCCCCAAAGAGACCTCGCTGACCGCACGGCTGACATCCAGCATATCCTGATTGGTGGCGTTCATGCCTTCGGTCACGGAGCGGGTTTGTTCCGAAGCGGCGCTCATGGCCTTGGCGATTCCTTGCGCGGAGCGGTCCTGATCCTCCACCGCTTCGAGAATTTCTTCGTTGGCCGAAGCCATGATCTGGATGATGCTCACGATTTGATCCGCCGAGTCCGAGGCGTCCCGGGAGTGGTCGATCATCCGGGCGATGGTATCGGATATCATGCCGGTGGCGGCGGCGGTCTGACGGGCCAGTTCCTTGACTTCGTTGGCCACCACCGCGAATCCCTTGCCGGCCTCTCCGGCTCCCGCCGCCTCGATGGAGGCGTTGAGGGCCAGCATGTTGGTCTGTTCGGCGATGCTGTTGATCACATCCACCACTTTGTGAATCTCCTGACCCGACTCCATCAGGCGGTCCATCACCTCCTGGGTACGGTTGGCCTCCCGGTTGGCCCGTTCCGAGGACTGGTTGGCCATGAGACAGCGTTGACGCACCTCTCCCAGAGCGTGGGTCATCACCTGAACGGCTCCCGCCACTCCTTGCACGTTGTCGCTGGTCTGTTCGGCGGCGCTTTTGACCTGTTCCATCCGTTCCGTGGCCTGATGGGTCGAGCTGACCACGGCGGTCAGGCTGATGCTGGCCTCTTCGGCGGCGGCGGAGATGGTGTTGAGGTTGGTGCTGGCCTCTTCGGCGGCGGCGGACAGGGTGTTGAGATTGGCGCTGGCCTGTTCGGCTTCCGAGGCGATGTGGTTGAGGTTGGTGCTGGAGCGTTCCACGGCGCTGGATACGGATTCAGCCTTGCGGGTGAGCAGCGCCGCGCTGGTGTTCATGGATCCGGAGACCTCGGACAGTTCCTGGGAAGCGTCGGAAAGGTTGTGGGATCCTTCCGACAAAGAGAGGAAAATTCCTTTCAGAATCGCTGCCATGCCCGACATGGCCATCAGCAGATGGCCCAGTTCGTCGTTGCGTACCGGTCCCAGATTGGTGGTGAGGTCCCCCTGGGCGATGCGATGCACCCCCTCCACCGCCCGATCCAGGGAACCAGTGATCCGCCGGATCAGCAGCATGCCAAAGCCCACCATGAACACCCCCACCACCAGGGCCACACTGTAGACCAGAATCTGACTGGCGCGACTCACCGAGGCGGCTTCCTGGGTCACGGCCACATTCAGTTTGTCGGCCCAGGCGTCGATCTCTTCCAACCGTTGGATCACCTGACCTTGAATGGTCTCTTCGGTGTGACGGTTCGTTTCGGTCAGCCGGTCCAACTCCAGGGCGTCACGGGCCATGCTGAAGACCGCATCGTTGCCTTCCATCAGCAGGGCAGTCAGATTGGCGAACTCTTTTTCCAGTTGCTCCGTCAACTCCGCCACCCCGGCTGGGGCGTTCTGGGCGCTGGCTTTGAGGGTATTGATGGATTGGCGCGCCAGATCCACCGCGGGCTTGATCTGATTGGTCTGGAGATTGGTCAGCATATCGGTGGTGAGTTCCAGTCGGATTTGGCGACTCAGGATCGACAGGGTGTTGACGCTGGAGATCACCTTTTCCGTCACTTGGCCGATGCGACCCGTACCTCCAGAGAGCATCACTCCTGCCAGACTGCGCAGTTCCGCTTCCGAGGTGCGGCTTTCCATGGCGCGACGGGTCTGGCGTTTTCCCCGTACCATGGCCAGGGTCACCTTGCCCTTGATCCCTTCGGCCAAAGTGGTCATCCGTTCCACTGATTGATCCAGGGCCGTGGTGCGACTTTTCATCCGTTGGCTTAACTCCAGATCCCGTTTGGTCAGATCCACCAGCCGATCATCCTGCTCCAGAAACTGGGCAAAGGATTGCTTGAGGTGGGTCAGTGGCTGCTCCAGACCGCTCATGCCCTGTCCGACCGTACCCAGATAGTCCAGTTCGGCGGTGAAACGACGATCCAGTTCCTGGCGGGGCGGCAGCGCGCCGAGGGCTTCCGTGGAGGTGGCCTGCACCAGGGTGTTCTGACGGTTGACATACTCCAACAGCATGCCGCTCAACCGTCGTCCCGAGGTTTCCACAGGCAGAATCTGTTTTACTACACGGTTTTGCAGCGTGGTCAGACGGATGGTGGCAAAGGTCGCCGCACCGGCGAGCACCACCGTGGCGATCAATCCCATGGCGGCCCATGCGATCAACAGACGACGGATGGTCCAGGATTGATGATCCGATTGACCCAGACGCGGGAGCAATCGGATCAACCGGTCGAAGAGCGTGGTACGGGTCGGGGAGGATTGGGGGTTCATCGCAGTTGACTCCAGGCGAGGGGTTGAAACTCCCCTTGAACCAAGCGGGTGGGCCATACCTTGTGGCTGGCCTGATGGTCGGTTTTGCTAAAGCTGACCGGCGCACCGATTCCCAGGTCAAAGTCCCGCAGGTTTTCCAGCGTATTGACCAGGGTTTCCCGGTCTTCGGTCGGGTTGCCGCTCACCGTGGATCGGCGAATGCCTTCCACCAGCAGACGGGCGGCCAGATATCCTTCCAGGGAGAGGAAATCCGGTTTGGCATCCGCCCGATACTGACGCAACGCCTCCAGATAGGCTTTCACTCCGGGCATGGGATCGTTGAGGGCGGGGGTCACCTGGGTGACGATCACCCCTTCGCCATCCTTGCCCAGCGCCTTGGCCAGGGCCGCGCTGCCCACAAAAGAGACGTTCAGGAACAGGGCGTTGGGCAAATCCTTGCGCGCCTCGCGAATGAAGGCCGCGCAGGCCGGATAGGCCCCCACCATGATGATGGCACGGGGTTCGACTTCGGCATCCAGGATGGTGGCCAGCGCCCCTTCCACATGGGTGGTGTTGCGGGTGTAGCGTCCATGGGCCAGGGTATCGATTTCGGCGAAACCGCGATTTTTGAGGGCCGCCACCGATCCGGCATATCCGGAATCCCCGTAGCCGTCGTTCTGGGTGAAAAAGGCGATCTCCTTGGGCTTGATGCCGATGCCCAACAAACCGTCGATCATGGCGGCGGTCTCTTCGGCGTAGCTGGCCCGGTAGTTGAAAATATAGCGCTCGGGAGGCGTTTTGCGCAGCAGTCCGGCCCCGGTGACCGCGCCCATTAAAATGGTGCGGGTTTCGTTGGCGATGGGCGCGGAAACCACTGCCGTGGGGGTGCCCACATTGCCGATGACCGCCAGAACCTTTTTATCATCGATCAACTGGCGCATGTTGACCGCGGCCTTGGTGGGTTCGTAGCCATCGTCCAGCGCCAGGAGGCGCAGAGGGCGACCGTGGACCCCTCCGGCCCGGTTGACGCTGTCGAAATAACTTTCCACACCCAGGCGGGTGTTCTGGCCCAAGGCCACGGGACCGCTTTCCAGTGGGGTGGACATGCCAATGGGAATTTCGGCGGCGGCCAGGGCGGAACCGGACCATGCCAGCAGGCTGATGATCCCCAGGATTCGGGTCAGAGGCAACAGGGTGAATCTCATGAGGGGGCGATCCTTTGCGCGTATGCCGTATTTTGGATATTCAAGACCGGGGCGGGATCTTCGGGAATTTCGCGGTCACGCGCCATAGTGTACAACGATGCGTCACCATGGGCCACGATGTGCCTCGGATGGTTTCCCGTTTGCTCGGTAAATTACAGGAAATTTCCGGCCATGGCAATCCGGGTCAAACCGGGCGGAGGTCCATTTGTTTCATGATTCAGGCGCGGACCTGGGCGCGGATATACCTCACCAGTTCCCGCGCCAGGTCGGCGCCCCGGGGATGGCGGTGGGCCGGATTTCTGGCCAGGGATTTTTCCACGATCCGGGCCAGATCCGGGTGGATTTCCGGACGCAGCAGGGGGATCGACTGGGGGGCCGTGGACAGAATCCGGGAGCGCAATGTCTCCGGGTCGTCGGTCTTGAAAGGCGGATGGCCGGTGAGCAGATGAAAAGAAATCGCTCCCAGGGCATACAGATCGCTGCGGGGGTCCGGCGCTCCCGGGGTGAGGGACTCCGGGGGGGCATACGGGGAGATGCCGGTTCCGGCCGGGTCCGCTCCCAACAGCCGGGCCAGCCCGAATTCCTTGATCCAGACCCGGCGGGTCTTGGGGTCGTATATCAGATCCTCGGGGCGCAAATTGCCATGGGTCAGTCCCCGTTGATGGACATGATCCAGAATCAAGGCGGCCCGGGTGATGATGTAGAGAATCAGGGTCAGGGGCAGGGGGTCGTCCGGATGCACATGGCGCTCCAGGTTACCGGAGATGGGAAAATGTTCCATCACCAGATGGGGCGGATGCTCCTCCAGTTGGATCGCCAACAGGGTCACCACCCCGTCGTGCTGAATACGCAACCAGCGTTCCCCGTCCGCCAGGAAAGCCTGTCTGGCCTGCTCGGCCTCCCGGGGATCCCGGTGCAGGTTTGGTCCGGGCAGACGCAGAATCACCCCCTGTCCGGATGCGGGATCCTGTCCCAGCAAAAGCGTACCCAGGGCATCTTGGGCCAGTTCCGCGAGAATCCCGTGGTCACCCACCCGGCGCAACGGATGCTCCAGGGGGGCGGAGTGGGGCAGGTGGGGGGCGCGGGTCGAGCGGAGTCGGGCCTGGAGGTGTCGCAGCCGTTTGGCCGGTTCCGGATCCTGTGGGTCGAAGCGGCTCATGCGCTGGTAAACCAGGATCGCGTCGGCAAACCGTTGCGCGGTTTCCAGTTCCTGACCCAGGTGTCGGGCGATCGTCATCAGCATCGGATCCATGGGACACAGACAAAAGGTCTCCATGGCCAGATCCCAGCAGTGTTGACCCTGATAGGCCAGGATCAAGGCCAGTCGGGTTTCCCGATCCCTGGGTTGGGTCGCGGATTGGTTCAGGAAGCGAAACCGTTTGCTGACCAACAGGGGCAGAAAAAATCCAAGAGTGAGCATGGCCAACGGTCCGGCCATGGGCACCCACAACCCCAGGGTGTCCAAGAGCCACACATGGGCAATCGGCACCAGCAGACCCAGGAGTACGGTGATCACCAGGGTAGCCAGCCGGGCGCCCACCCCGCCGGGAGGAGCGAAGAACAGTAAGATTCCCACCACCCCATACAGTCCGTAGCGGATCCACACCCCCCACGGCGGAATCCGGAAACCCTGGTCGTCGAGCAGGGACGCCACCCCCTGGGCATGGATTTCCAGAGGGCTCATGTCGCGGCCGGTGGGGGTCGGCAGTTGTCGGGCCAGTCGGGAGGCGGTGGGACCGATCATCACCACCCGATCCCGGAATCGGTCCGGGGGCACATTGCCGTCGAGTATCGAGAGCATGGAGTAGGTGGCGAACTCCGGTTGCCGGTTGACCCCGGGATGAAAATAAGGATTCAGCCAGCCGTGATCCCGGGTGGGCAGGAGTATTTCGTTGAGTTGCAGCCTGCCATCGGCATGGGGCAGCAGGTTTTTGGGGGGGGAGGAGCGGGCCTCGATGGCGATGGCCAGCGCCAGGGTCGGGTACAGGGTATCGTGGAAGCGGATCATCAGGGGCAGGCTTCGCACCACGTCATCCGGATCCGGGGGGAGCAGGTCCACCCCCAGGCGGGCCGCGTTGAATCCCAGTTCTTCCCGTGGAGCCTGGAGGGTGTTCAGGGTGATGAGGCCGGAACCCTCCGGAATCGGATCCAATGGCGCGGGCAGGGCCGAGGCGGTCAGAAAGGCCGGATCGGGATCGGGGGGGGCCGGCGTCGTCGGGGCGGTTCCCTGGGTGCCCGACATTCCCATCACCACCTGGCCGGACAAGTGGAAGGCGGTTCCCAGGGCAATGGCCTCGGACGTATCCACGGGAATCGGAAAGGTGAACCCGATCACCCGCGGCGTGCCCCGATGGAGAATTTCCACCAGTCGGGTGAAATGGCGCGGAGCCAGGGGCCAGCCCCCCAGTCGGTCCAGGGTGGGGTCGTCGAGGGTGACGAGCACCACCCGGTTTTCCGAGTCGCGGGTAATCGCCCGCAGCCCGCGGTCATAGGCCCAGTGTTCCAGGGTCCGAATGGGCGCGGTGTGGTCGCACAGCATAAACAGGCCGACCAGTGCCAGCACCAGCGCATGGTGATTGCGGAGCGGAAAGCGGGTCATGGTGACTGGGGGGAGATGGCTGCCTCCACTGAAAGATCGCGACAACTCTTTCGGAAAATGGGATGTTTATCTTATGATACCCCCTTCGGGTGCAAAGAACAATCATCCGAAAAGGGGAGTGTTTTTTTGGGTGTGCGTCCTGGTTTGGGCGCAGGCTGTTTCTGATGGCTGGAATGAACGATGATTCGCATTCAAACCGACGATTTTTCCGTGGAACAGGAGGTGGCCGCCCTGATCGCTGGACGCACCATGGTGGGGGGGGTGGTCAGCTTTGTGGGTACGGTGCGGGATTACGCCGGCGGGGATCGGGTCGAGGCCATGGAACTGGAACACTATCCCGGCATGACCGAATCCGAATTGGCCCGCATCGAAACCGAGGCACGCGCCCGTTTCGCTGTGGAGGCGTTGCTGGTGGTGCATCGGGTGGGTCGGTTGTCCGTGGCCGACAACATCGTGCTGGTGGTGGCGGCGGCGCGTCATCGGGCCGATGCGTTCGATGCCTGCCGTTTCATGATCGATCATTTGAAACTCTACGCCACCTTTTGGAAAAAAGAGTTCACCACCCAAGGCGGTCCCCGCTGGGTGGAGGTGTGTCCCGGCTGCGAGGCCGCCGCCGGCAAATGGGGGAGTGGAAAACCGATGGGAGCGGACGCCAACGGAGGTCATGTGCATGCGTGTGGCCAGGGACAGAGCCATGGTCATCACGGGCAGCCGGAAAAACATCAGAGTCCGGATCGGATCTCCTGGTCCGGGTTGCGGGTGGGGATCGTGACCCTGTCCGACAGTCGGGATCTGGCTTCCGATGGCAGCGGCGACGCGTTGGAACAATGGGTGCTGGCTCATGGAGGGGTGGTGGTGGCGCGGGTGTTGCTTCCGGATGAGCAGGCGCGGATCCGGGAGGTGTTGACCGCATGGTCCGATGATCGGGCAATGGAGGTGATCCTGACTACCGGCGGGACCGGTCCCGGTCCCAGGGATGTCACCCCCGAGGCCACCCGGGCGGTGTGCGACCGGGAGTTGCCGGGATTCGCGGAGTTGATCCGGGCCGCCGGTTTGCAACAGACCCGTTCCGCGGCCTTGACCCGGGGGGTGAGCGCCTTCCGGGGGCAGACGTTGGTGATCAATCTGCCGGGTTCGACCCGGGGAGCGGTTCACAGTCTGGGGGCGGTGGCGGATTTGGTGCCCCACGCCTTGCGCATGGCCCGGGGGGGCGGTCACGCCTGATCTTGGTTTTTTTCTTCACGGGGGGCGACAGGCGTCAGGAGGCGGGGCGGGAGACTGGACCGGCCTGGGGCGCGGCGCATACCGGGCAGGCGGGATTTTTGGGAATGGCAACGCGCAGCCAGAACTGATCCCGCAGATTGATCAGCCAGATGGATCCGTTGGCGGGTGACGGTTGCCGGTTGAGAAGGGTTTGGATCGCTTCGGTGGCCTGCAAGGCTCCGATCACTCCGGCCACCGGACCCAACACCCCGGCGGTGGCACAGGTCGGGATGGGACTTTCCGGCCCGCAGCCATGCTGTTTTATGCCAGGGTGCAGACATTGATAACAGGGGGCTTCCGGATCCACCCCGTGTCGAAAGGTGGCCACCTGTCCCTCGAATCCCAATACCGCCCCCGATACCAGCGGAATCCGGCGGGTCATGCAAATCCGGTTGAGCAGGTAACGGGCTTCAAAGTTGTCGCTGCCATCCACCACCAGATCGCATCCGGTCACGGCGTTTGCGATCGTGGTCTCGGTGATGCGGAGATGGATCGGGGTGACGCGGGTGGCGGGGTGGGAGCGTTGCAAGGTCTGTCGGGCCGATTCGGCCTTGGGGAGTCCCACCCCTGGGGTTACGTGGAGAATCTGACGGTGGAGATTGGACAGTTCCACCCGATCCCCGTCGGCGATCACCAGATGGCCGATGCCGGTTTGAGCCAGAAACAACGCCACCGGCGCGCCCAGTCCTCCGGCGCCCAGAATGAAGACCCGGGCTGCGGCCAGACGCGGGTTCGCGGCGGGAGCGGAATCCAACCGGTTGGAGGGAGAGTCTGGAAAGGGAATGGGCACGGCTGTTTTTTTGAAGAAGGGGAGCTTCCCTTCCGGTCGGGGGGTGTGGTCTTGGAGGGACGCCGACCGGAAGAGAGTGGCTGGGGCAAAGGATGAGCCGAGGGATCAATAATCCTTGTACTTGGCCACAACCACGCCGCTGACAATCAGTTGACCTTGAATTTCGATCAGTGGATAACGGGAATTCAGGGGTTTCATGTATTGTCTGGCGCCGTGGACGATCAATTGCTTGAGGGTGGCGCGATTGTCTTCGCTTGTCCGGGCGATCAGAAAACGATTATGCTCGGCTTTCATGGTGGGATCGACGATGATGAGTTCCCCTTCGGTGAACTCCGGTTCCATGGAGTCGTCCGGCACTTCCAGGGCATAGGCCTTGGCGCTGGTTCTCGGGGCCACGGGGATCCAGGATTTGACGTTTTCCGGGTGATGGGATTCGGCGGTTTCCGGGGTGTAGGCTTTGGCTTCTTCCCAGGTGATCAGGGGGATGCGGGCAATGACCGGAACCCGGTAACCCTCGGCGGACTCGGAAACACCGCTCATGCCGGGACCGGATCCAGGGGGGCCACCCAGGCTCATTTCGCCCCGGCCCGTGTCCAGCCAGATGGGATCGACACCGCAGGTGAGGGCAATGGCGACCGTGCGCCGCGACGAGCGGGAGCGTCCACACTCCAGTTTATGCACCGCAGTTTGACTGATGCCGACCCGATCCGCGAGTTGTTTTTGGGTGAGGCTGGCATATTTCCGGGCGGTTTGGATACGATCGCTCAGAGTTAATGTGCTGGTTCTGTCTGTCATGGCTTTTCTGGATCCTTTATGATGAATGGTTACGTCAACGATGTGTGTATACTTTCCGTCAGAGTTTTGCAACCTTTTACATGTTCATTCGGGAGGGGATGAACAGAGCAATTAAATATTTTTCTTTTCAATAATCCGTCAATAATTATGATAAATGACTTTATTATTACTGATTATGGTTCTTAATGGGTTGTATTTTTAATTTCAATAATTTTTGCACGACTTGATATTCTTGATGTGTTATTAAAAAAATGCAACAATCGGTTTTTACTGTCCCTGGCCTGTAGAGTCCATACGTTGGTATGGGTTTATCATCATATTTCGTATCGGGTTGCGATCCTTCAACAATAATGGGAGTTCAGACATGACCAATCAGTCCAACAAGTCCGTCCGTCCAAAGGCGACGGCCATTCGGCAGGATCGGGTTGACCAGTTGATCGTCTCGGCGCGCAAATCCCGGGATGAGCGTATGGCCGGATATCGGGAGCGGTCTTTGTCGATTCATCCGTGGGTGTGCGCCCGGTGTGGTCGGAGTTTTGTGCGGGAGAATTTGACTGAACTCACGGTGCACCATAAGGACCACAATCACGATAACAATCCAGTTGATGGCAGCAACTGGGAAAATTTGTGTTTGTATTGCCACGATAACGAACACTCTCGCTACGAAGAGCAACAGGGATCTCATAACAGCCAAGGTTCTGAAGAGTCATCGGAATCACGGGCCACCCACCACCCTTTTGCCAACCTGAAGGCACTGCTGGAGCGAAAAAGAGACTGAATCTTATACCTCTTCAGTCCTATAGACAATGGGCAACGCAAAAAGACTGCAAATAAAATGCGTTTAGCCTGTTTTTTTGCCCCGAAATCAGTCCGAAGTTTGTTGATGTTTTGGATTTATGTTCAAAATGAATGGGTTGTGTGGTTGTATCTCTAATGGAAGGCGTGAAACAACATAAAGAAGTCTTGAGTCCTGGCGATGCATGAGACGGGGACAGGTTATAAAAGCGTTGAAACGCGGGCGACGCCACAGTCGGACCGCAGGCGTGCCGGTTCGCTTCGGGGGGTTGGAGCAGAGCCATGCCTACTCCTCTTCGTCCGTGGGCAGATCGTGGAATCCCACCTGTAGAATGGTACGGGCCAGCAGTTCGCTCATGCGCCGGGTGTGGGCCTTGCAGAGGGATTTGTCCACCCCTTGTTCTTTCCATCGTTGCAGCAGTTCCTTGCAAGAGTCGGTGCCGACGGCGTCCATGTAGCGTCGGTAATAGATCTGGGTCAGGGTGTAGGCTTTTTCTTTGGCTTCTTCGTCGCCGGGTTGATCCCGACCCGTCACCAAGCCGATGGCCATCAATCCGGCGGTCAGCACCCCGCAGGTGTGTTGCAGTTCCGAAAACCCCCCGTTGAACGGTGTCGCCAGACGGGTGATGAGCGCGGGGTCGAAGCGATGGGGGGCAAAGACTTCGGCAAAGGCCTTGAGCATGGCCTCGGCGCAGGAGAATTGCCCGTCGTTATAGTAGGTTCGGACCCGTTCCCCCACTTGTTGAATGATGGCGTCATCGGTCAGAGGCACGGTTGGTTGTGCGGTGGAAGCAGTGACTGGGAAACGGGAAGAGCCGGGCATGGTGGCATAAGTGGTGTCGGACGCAAGGTGAAAGGGTCTATGGAGTGGTGGGTCGTTCCGGACGACGGATCGACAAAAGCACCTCTCCATCCGGCAACTCCCGGGTTTCCACGCTTACGCCCCGTTCCTGCAATCGGGGATACAGCAGATGGGGCACCCGGCTGTGGTGAACCTGCAAGGTTTCACCGGGATATAAAGTGGCCACGGCCTCCAGAATGCGGATCATGGGTTCGGGCGCGGGCAGTGTGCGGACATCCAGATTCTTGCTCATCTTGAAAAACAGTCATCAAAGGACGTGTGGTGAAACCGGATCGGGTGTATCATTACGGGTTATGACAGATTCCCGGTTGCCAAGGGATTCACGATGATCTACATAGAACATCTTGTCAATAAAAAAATGATACGGCGGGTGTGGATGAGGCTCGGTTGAGGGAAAAATGGGTGTCGGGGGCGACCGCAAAGGGGTTTTGACAGGCTTGCAAGGAGCGAAGGCTCATGATGGAAGAGACACTGTTGCCTTTGTTTTTGCGTTTGCAGGATCGTCCCTGCCTGTTGGTGGGGGGCGGGAGTGAGGCGACCCGCAAGGGTTTGGCCCTGCTGTCAGCCGGCGCCCGACTGACCATTGTTTCCGAACAACTGGAAGAAGGGTTGGCGGAAGCGGTGCGCACAGGGCGGGCTTGCTGGCGCAACGAACCGTTTGTCCCGGCCCATCTGGACGGGGTGTGGCTGGCGATCAGCGCCTCCGCCGACAGGGCCCTCAATGCCGCCCTTCATGCCGCGGCCCTGGAGCGGCGGGTGTGGTTGAACGTGGTGGATCAACCCTGCTTTTGCACCCTGGTCTGGCCGGCGGTGGTGGTCCGTCCGCCGGTTACTCTGGCCATCACCACCTCGGGGGCGGCTCCCGCGCTGGCGGGATATCTGCGGCGGCGCATCGAGGCGTGGCTGCCGGAGGGGGTGGGGGCTTTGGCCCGACGGCTTTCCGTGTGGAGACGGGAGGTGCCGGGAGGTCTGGCGGCCCGTGGACGCTTCTGGCGGGAACTGTTGGATCAGGGGGTGGCCGAACGTTTCTTGCAGGGGGACGAGGCCGGAGCCGAGGAGATGGTGCGACAGGCGTTGGCGTCACGCGAGGTTTCCGAAGTGTCGGTCGGGGCCGGGAATGCGGGCCGCGAAACAGCGGGAAATGGGTGAAGCGTGGCGATTTTTTCGGGTGGTCGGAGGACACAATGATCAGAAAAATTACGGTGCAACAACTCAAGGCCGGGATGTTTGTGCATGATTTCAACCACGACTGGAAGGATCCCTGTTGTCAGGATCGGGATCCGAACGCCTTTCGCGGCCCCCGGATGATCCGTACCGACGAAGAGGTGCAGGCGATCATCGCCCATGGCATCGTCGAGCTTTACATCGACTCCTCCCGTGGGCGGGACGTGGAAGAGGCTCCCACCGCTTCGGAAGTCCAGGCCATGCTGGAGGCCCAGTTGCGGGATCTGGCGGAAGACGACCTGGAAGAGGGCCCCCAGGAGGTGCCCATGGAACGGGAGATCCATCAGGCCGCCAAGGTCAAGGCCCATGCCCGCAATCTGGTGGGCTCGATTCTCGAAGACGCCCGGCTGGGCAAACAGGTGACCTTGTCACCGGTCAAGGACGCGGTGCGGAACATGGCGGATTCCATGTTTCGCAATCCGGACGCCCTGCTTTCCTTGAGCCTCATCAAGCAGCGGGACGAATACACCTTCATGCATTCGGTGAATGTGGGGGTGATGCTGATGTCGTTCTGTCGCGCCATGGACATGGCCGAGGAGGATATCATCAATGTCGGCATCGGCGGCATGCTCCACGACATCGGCAAGATGCGCACTCCCGAAGGCATTCTCAACAAGGCGGGCAAACTCACCGACGAGGAGTTTGCCATCATGAAAAAACATGTCACCTACAGCCGCAAAATCCTCTCCGAAACCCCGGGCATCGCCGAAGTCAGCATGCACGTCGCCGCCCAGCATCATGAGCGTGTGGACGGCTCGGGCTATCCTTTGGGACTCAAGGGGGATGCGATCAACCGTTTCGGTCAGATGGCGGCCATTGTCGATGTCTATGACGCCATCACCTCGGACCGTTGTTATCACAAGGGCAATCCGCCCCATATGGCCCTCAAGCGCATGCTGGAATGGAGCAAGTTCCATTTCAGCGCGGATCTGTATCAGAAATTTGTCCAGTGTGTGGGCATCTATCCCATGGGCACCCTGGTACGGCTGGAAAATGGTTTCCTGGGAGTGGTCAACCGTCCCAATCACGACAGCCTGTTGCACCCGGTGGTCACCCTGGTGATCAACGGCAAGACCGGACAGCGGATCCAGCCCAAAGAGGTGGATCTGATGGCCTACAAGAGTGATCAAAAAGCCGGATTCGTCATCAAGGGCCACGAGGATCACGTCAAGTGGCAGGTGAATCCGGTGGAGTTCCTGCCCAACGCCAAACTGTACGAATGATTCAACCCGGTGGCCCCGTGATCTCCCTCCGGGCCGGTGGGGCAGGAGGAGAGGTCACGGGGTCATCACCAGTCTGAATCCCACATGCAGATCCGGATGGGACGGGTCGATGCCGGTACGGTTGGCGGTGCGGGCGTAGTCGGGCCATACCGCCCAACTGCCCCCCCGGGCGCTGCGGAAAAATCCCTGGGCCGGTCCCTTGGGATCCTGTTTGGGCGAAGCGCTGTAGTAACTCGGCGAATACCAGTCCGCCACCCATTCCCAGACGTTGCCGATCATGTCGTGCAGTCCGAAGCCGTTGGGCAGGAACATCCCCACGGGTGAGGTTTCCGCATAGCCGTCCGTGCAGGGAAAGACATTCCATTTGGGCCAGGCTTGCTTGGCGCTGGCATCCCCCACGTTGGCATGGCGACACCCTTCCGCCGGATCGTCTCCCCAGGGAAAAACGCTGGAGGATCCATTGCGGGCCGCGTATTCCCACTCCGCTTCCGTGGGCAGGCGAAAATGCACGCCCCCGCGACCGGACATCCACTGGGCGAACTGGTTGGCCTGCTCCCAGGTGATGTTGACCACGGGTTGCAGATCGCTGTTCAGATCGTGGCCATCATAGGAGGTGCTGGAGTGCTTGGGGTCGAAACGGCGGAATTGACCGTTGCTCACTTCGGTGCGACCGATCCAGAAACTTTGTACGCACACTTCGTGGACCGGCTTTTCATCCGGGTCATGGTTCTCGCTCCCCATCTTGAAACATCCGGCGGGGATTTCGACAAATTCGATCCCGGTGACCGGTTCCGCCCGGGTGCGCAGACCCGAGGTGGTATCGGACTTTGACGCGGCCTTCGGGGCGCTCTCCGGCGGTTTCGGCTCGGCGGGTTTGGACTCCGCCGGGGGCAATGGCAGGGGGGGGGGCGGCAACGGCGTGGGCGGCGGTTGGGGAGTGGGTGGAGGCGGGCTTGCCGGCGCGGGTGGTGGTTGGGGAGTTTCCGGTTTGGGCGTCCCCCCGGCGGCTCTCGGCTCCGCGGGGGTATCTGCTGCGGGCACGGGTGGGGTGGCGTCCGGCTTGTTGGAATCGCTGGGCTTGGCGTCCGCTTTTTTGGAATCGTTGGTCTTGGAGTCCGTCTTGGAGTCGGTCTTGGAGTCGGTCTTGGAGTCGGTCTTGGAGTCCGATTTGGAGTCGGTCTTGGAGTCCGTTTTGGCGGAATCGTTGGGTTTGCTTTCCGGTTGCCCGGACTTGGATTCGGTTTCCTTGGCGGAGGCGGCTTTGGGTGTGGGTGTGGGCAGCTCTTTTTTCCGGGTTTCTGTTTTTTTGGATTTTTTCGCTCCCGCGGCGGCGGAACGCTGGTCCAGCAGGGCTTGCACCCGTTTGGCCTTTTGGGCACGCTGGAGCGCCAGATTGGGATTGCCGGTCTGTTTCGCTTCTTTGGAAAGCCGCTGGAATGAGCTGACGATGGTGTGCAAGCCCTCCCATCCCAGGGGATTGTCGGCGTCCAACGCGAGAATTTTGAGATATTTTTCCAAGGCGTTCATCCCGTTGGGTTGGGTGAACCGCCGGGCGTGCAGATCCTTTTCCGCCGACGCGGCCAGGGCGCGGATGGTCTGCTGGGTATCGGCGCGGAGTTCTCCGGTCAGCAGCAGCCATACAGGCAGGGCCAGCATGGCCAGAAGGGGTCGAATGAATCTGGGGGAGGCAGGTTTCATGGTGTGTCCGAAAAGACAGGGCGTGGAATCGCGCATCGTGCGAAAAAATTTCAATCGTATAGAATCTCTCAAAATTTTTTTATTTTATGCCTTCATCGGGGATCATGCAAGGAGAACGGAAACATGAAGGGATGGCGCAGAACAATCATGGCCTGGCTGGTGACCCGCCGGATGCGTGTGTTCGGGAGCGACTGGTTGCTCGTCTCTTCCGGGGGATGGGTGGCGGTGGCCAATCACGATCACCCCCTGGATTGGGTGTTGGTGGCGCCTTTCTTGCCCGATGACACCCTGGTGGCTCTGCATCCGGCAGAGATGCCCTCGGCCCGTCTGGCCCGGTGGTGCTCCTGGTTGCGGTTCGCGCCCCATGACCCCCTGGATCCCGCCACCCTCAAGCCTTTGGTCCGTCATTTGAAACAGGGGGGACATCTGTTTGTGTTTCCTGCCGGCGGCGGGTTTGGGGATGGCGCCGTGGGTCGGGTATTGCCGGGCGTGGCCCATCTTCCGGAACTGGCCGGTGTGCCGGTGATTCCCGTGTGGCTGCACAACAGCGCTTGGTGGCGCGGGGGGCGGATTCGCCCCCCGCTGGAAATGACGGTTTTTCAGCCCCGGTTCCTCGTGATGGGACCGGGCCGGGAGCGCCATCGCAGCGCGGAGTTGGCCATGACCGATTTGCTGGAAGAGGCCGGACTCCACGCCCAGGGACAACCCGCCACCCTGTGGGAGGCGGCCCGGCGCATCGTGGCCCATCAAGGACGCTCCACCCCGATCATTGCCGACTCCTCCGGCGTGGAATTGACCTATGGCCAGTGGCTTGCCCGTGCGGTGATTTTAGGTCGGGTGGTGGCCCGTCGGACGACTCCGGGAGAGCGGGTCGGGGTGTTGCTGCCGACAACCGCCGGATCCCTGGTGGTGTTCTTCTCTTTGCTGGCCATGGGGCGGGTGCCGGCCCTGTTGAATTTTACCGCCGGAGCCGCCACGGTCCGTTCCGCCTGTCGCACCGCCCGCATCCGCACCGTGCTGACCGCCCGTCGTTTTGTGGACAAGGCCAATTTGGCCCCTCTGGTCGAGGCGTTGGCCGCCGAAACCACGGTGGTGATGGTGGAGGATCTGGCCCCGGAAGCCCGGAGTCCCTGGAATCTTTTGGCTGGATTGTGGGCTTCGTTTGTTCCGGCCCGACTCGCCGTCACGCCGGAGTCGGAGGCGGTGATCCTGTTCACCTCCGGCACCGAAGGGGAACCCAAGGGGGTGGCCCTTTCCCATGGGGCCCTGCTGGCCAATATACGACAGGTCCAATTGCGGGTGGGCTTGCTTTCCGAACCCGGACGGGATTGCATGCTGGACGTGTTGCCCCTGTTTCACGCCTTTGGTCTCACCTTGGCCGCCCTGGCGCCGATTTTTTCCGGTGTGCGGCTTTTTTTGCATCCGTCACCTCTGGACTATCGGGCCATCGCCGAAATCGCCCAGCGGATTCGTCCTTCCCTGCTGGTGGGGACCGATACCTTTTTGTCCGGATACGGTCGGGTGGCCCATCCCGTGGATTTTCGTTCCTTGCGGCTGGTGTTCGCCGGAGGGGAACCCCTGCGGGAACGAACCCGCCGCCAGTGGCTGGACAGGTTCGGGGTGGCGATTTTCCAGGGGTACGGCACCACCGAGTGCGGACCCGCCGTTACCGTGGATACCCCGTTGTTGCATGCCCCGGAGAGCGTGGGGCGTCCCCTGGCCGGGGTGCGTTTCCATCTGGAACCGGTGCCCGGCATGCACGAGGGATTCCGGCTGCTGGTGAACGGTCCCAATCTGATGCTTGGCTACATTCCGCCGGGGGGGGATGGCCGGGTGGTTCCGGTTTCCGCACCGGGTCCGGGAGCCGGATGGCATGACGTGGGGGATGTGGTGACCGTGGACGCAGAGGGATTTTGGCGTATCGTCGGTCGTTTGAAACGATTCGCCAAGATCGGCGGCGAAATGGTCTCCCTGGCCGCCGTCGAGGCCCTGGCGGAAACCGTCTGGCCCGAAAGCCGCCATGCGGCGGTGGCCCTGCCCGACTCGCGCAAGGGGGAACGGATCCTCCTGGTCACCGAGCAGCACGCCCCGGACCGGGCCGACCTGATGGCCATCGCCCGTCGGGATGGGGTTTCCGGACTGTTTGTTCCCGCTCACCTGCTGTCCGTGGAGACCTTGCCCATGCTCGGACCCGGCAAGATCGATCATCAGGCGGTGCGTGTTCTGGCGGAAACCCTTGGGTCCGGCCCGGAGTCATGAGGGTGAGGCCGGGGCGACGAGGCCTTTGTCCACCGGATAGGGGGCGGACTGGATCTGATTGCGGCCTGACTGCTTGGCCAGATAGAGCAGACGGTCGGCGGCGGTGAGCAGCTCTTCCGGTTCCACCCCCCGGCGGGGGGTGATGGAGGCCACCCCCATGCTCAAGGTGACGATTCCGGATATGTCGGAGTCCGGATGGGGAATGGCCAGACCGGCTACGGCCTGCTGGATTTTTTCGGCGGTGTGGATCGCGCCCTGCAACGGGGTTTCCGGCAGCACGCAGGCGAACTCCTCCCCGCCGTAACGGGCCACCAGATCGGTTTTGCGTTCCAGGGCGTGGGTCAACGCCTCGGCGATTTCACGCAGGCATTGATCTCCCGCCTGATGCCCTCTGGAGTCGTTGAATTTCTTGAAATGGTCCACGTCGATCAGCATGGCCGACAATCGGGTTTCATGTCTGAGTCCCCGATGCCACTCCTGGCGCAGGAATTCGTCCAGACTGCGCCGGTTGGGAATGCCGGTGAGACCATCGATGGAGGCCAGACGTTTCAGCAGATCGTTTTTGCGCTTGAGATCGATGTGGGTCTGAACCCGGGCCTGCAACAGGTGGGGCTTGATCGGTTTGGTGATGTAGTCCACGCCCCCTGCCTCGAACCCGATGGTCTCGAACTGTTCCTCCCCCATGGCGGTCACGAAGATCACCGGAATGTCCCGGGTGGACGGATGGCTTTTCAGGCGTCGACACACCTCGTAACCATCCATGCCGGGCATGATCACATCCAGCAGGATCAGGTCCGGATTTTTTTGTTCCGCCATGGCCAGGGTCTTGCCGGAATCGGTGGTGAACAGCACCCGATGATCCGGTTGCAGCAGCTTGGCCAGCACTTCGATATTGGTCGGTTCATCGTCTACGACCAGGATGGTGGTGGGTATGGTCTCTCGACTCATCCTTGCATGCTCCTTTTGTGGCCGTTTGGGCCTGTCTTGCGCATTCCGGGCGTGAGTGGTGGTCTCATGGCGTTCAACCGTCCGTGAGCGGTGCCGGAATGTTGTGTGTCAAGGCGTGCGCTGCCTCGTCGAACCGCAGCAGCTCCAGATGCTGGTCGATGCGGGCGAGGGTTTCCGGATCCGCCCACGGTTCCAGTCGTTCGCGGATGGCCGCATAGGCTCCCCTGGCCCGGAAATCCCCATCCTCCAGCAGGCGTCGCACCTGTTTGACCGCCTCCAGGGGGAACGGTTCCGGATCCGGTCGCGGAATGGCCATCTCTTGGAATGTGGGGGGGGTGTCGGCCTTTTCCAGCGTCTCGATGGCCCGGATCAAGCGTTCCATCCCGGTGCGCAACGCCTCCAGACCCTCCCGGCAACCGTTCACATCCCCGGCCTTGGCCAGGGTTTCCAGTCGGGATGCCTGGGTAAAGATCTCATGGGCCGACAGGTTGCCGCTCACCCCTTTGATGCCGTGCAGCAAGGCCCGCGCCCCTTCCGGATCTTCGGCGTCGAGCCGTTCCTCCACCCGGGAAACCGAGTCGCGATGTCGGGTCACGAATTGCCGCGCCAGACGCTTCAACAGCGCCTGGTCCCCGCCGAAGCGCTCCAGGGCTTCCCGGGTGTCGATTCCCGCCAGATCCGGAAAATCGGAAAACGGTGTGTCGAGGGGCAGGGCGGAGGTCGGTTCCGGAGGGGAAGTGTCCGACGTTTCCAGGGGCGTGGGTCGCAGGTGGGCGGCCAGCACGGCGTACATCTGCTGGACGTGGACCGGCTTGGTCAGATAGTCGTTCATCCCCAGAGCAAGACAGCGATCTTTTTCGCTTTTCAGGGCATTGGCGGTCATGGCGATGATCGGCAGCCGTTTGGCGTCGAAATGGCTGCGCAACCGTCTGGTGGCCTCGTAGCCGTCCATGATCGGCATTTGCAGATCCATCAGCACCGCGTCGAAGTGGTCTGGCTGGGCCGTCAGTCGTGTGAGCGCTTCTTGTCCATTGGAGGCGTGTTCGGCCACCACCCCCGCCTTGGAGAGCATCTCTTCCGCCACCTGCCAGTTGATGTCGTGATCTTCCACCACCAGAATGCGCGCCCCTTGCAGTCGGGTCAGGAGGGCTTTGGTCCGGGATTGGACCGGGGGCGGTGATCGAGGCGGGGATTGGGGCTCAACCGGAGCATCCACGGCTTCCGCAGGGATTCCCTTGCCCAAGGCCTCCTGGATGGTGTTGAGCAGCATGGAAGGGGTCACGGGTTTGAGCATGAAACCGTTCACCCCGACGGTGCGCGCCTCCTTCATCACCTCCTGCCGACCAAAAGCGGTCACCATGATCACTCGGGACGACGCCATGGCCACATTTTCCCGGATGCGACGGGCGGTCTCGATGCCGTTCATCTCCGGCATCTGCCAGTCGAGCAGAATCACGTCGTATGGTTTGTCGTTGTCCTGGGCCAGCCGTTCCATTTTTTGCAACGCCTCGTGTCCCGATTCGGCCACCTCCACGGCGCATTTCAACCCCTGGGCCATCTCCTTGAGCAGGTGGCGGGCGGTTGCGTTGTCATCCACCACCAGAATCCGCAGCGGGACGGGAGCGGCGATCCTCCGGGGCGGGGCGAGGCGTTCGGATGGCGGCACACGCTCCAAAGGAATGGTGAAGGCAAACTCGCTGCCCGATCCCGGTTCGCTGATGACCGTAAAGGTTCCGTTCATCTGGTCCACCAGACTTTTGCAGATCGCCAACCCCAATCCGGTTCCTCCGTAGTGCCGGGTGGTGGAGGAGTCGGCTTGCACGAACGGTTGGAACAGTCCGGCGATTTGCGCTTCGGTGAGACCGATGCCGCTGTCTCGTACCGAAAACCGCATCCGCACCGTCTGCCCGCTGATGGCCATCGCCTCGACCCGAAAGAGGATCTCGCCGGCATGGGTGAACTTGACCGCATTGGTCCCCAGGTTGATCAGGATCTGTTCCAGGCGCAACGGATCGCCGATCAGGCTACGGGGCAGATCCGCGCCCAGGTCGAAGAGAATTTCCAATCCTTTCTCCTCGGCCCGCATCGCCACCATGCCCGCCACCTTTTCCATCACCTCTCCCAACTGAAACGGCAGATGTTCCAGTTCCAGGCGTCCCGCCTCGATTTTCGAGAAGTCGAGAATGTCGTTGATGATTCCCAACAGGGTCTCCGCCGCCGACTGGATCTTGCGCATCCGGGAGTGCTGACCCGGAGTGAGGGGCGTTTGCGACAGCAGATATCCCATGCCGATGATGGTGTTCATGGGGGTACGGATTTCGTGGCTCATGTTGGCCAGAAACAGACTTTTGGCCTGATTGGCCGCTTCCGCGCTCTCCTTGGCGGTCAGCAGCATGGCCTCGGTCTGTTTGCGTTCCGTGATATCCCGGATCACGGCGGAAAAGAATCGGGTTCCGTCCGCATGGGTCCAGGAGTTGAGAGACATCTCCAGGGGAAATTCCGAACCGTCCTGGCGCAAGCCCGACATCTCTGTGGTCTGGCCCAGCAACGGGGATGCGCCTTGTTCCAGAAACCGTTGAAATCCCTTCCGATGTCCTTCCGCATGTCGTTGTGGAATCAGCGGAGTGAGTTTTTTCCCCAGAATCTCTTCCCGGGAATAGCCGAACAGCACTTCGGCCCCTTTGTTCCAGAAGATGATGTTTTGTTCCTGATCCGTGGCGATGATGGCGTCCCGGATCGACAGCGTGACCGAACGGAAACGCTCCTCGCTGGCTTGCAGACGGGCCAGGGTCTGCTGGTGACGCAGCACCTCCTGACGCAACTTCAGATTGCTGGACTCGGCGGCGTCGATGGCCTCGTTCAAGGAGGAGAGAATCTGCTTGCGTTCGGAAATGTCCCGCAAGAAGGCGGTGAAAAAGGTGAAATTGGCACCCGGAATCACCGTGATGGCGATCTCCGTGGGAATGCGTTTTCCTTGGGCGTTGATGGCGTCCAACTCGATGTGCTGGTTGATGACTTTCTTTTCTCCGGTGGCCAGATAGCGGATCAGTCCAAGGCGGTGGGCCTCCCGCATCTCGGGGGGAATGATGATCTCGCTGATGTCTTTGCCCATGACCTCGGATTTGCGGAATCCGAAAATGTGCTCCGCCGCCTTGTTGAATTCCAGAATGTTCCCTTTGGTGTCGATGGAGATGATGGCATCCAGGGCCGTGTCGAGAATGGCCCGGTTGCGCTGCTCGCCATGACGCAGTTCGGCGGTGGCCAGTCGCAGATTGCCCTCCACCCGCAACAGCAGACGGTGAAACATCCAGCCAAGAAACAACGCACTTGCACAGATGCCCAGAATGACCCGCTTCTTGTGCCCCAGGGTGATTTTTTCCAGGGGCAGATCCTCGAACAAGACCACCAGTCTGGCTACGGGCCTGGATGCGATATCGTTGACCGGAATGATGAAATAGTGGATGTGTTCCGCTGTGGCGTATTCTTGGGTCTTGTTTTGGAAATATCCGGTTTTCAGTTGGTTGACGCGGATGTGTTGGATCAGTTCCTCGGGCAGGAGCGGATGGGTGCCTCCGGCGTGGACCAGATCCGGGAACCGGTCCCATTCGGTCTTCGGATCGTGGGGAGTTCTGGCTTTCCAGGAGGCTTCATCCAGATAGGACTTGTCGATCAACAGGTGCAGATCCACGTTGAAGATGGCATGCAGTGGATCCAGCAGCGCGGGCATCTCCTTGCCCATCTCCAGGTAGCCGATGATCTCGTTTTGCAGCAGCCATGGCACCACCACCCGCAAGGTGAGGCCCCCATGGCGTCCGATTTCCAGTCCGTGGCTGGTCTGACGGGTTTCCCGGGCCTTGCGCAGGGTCTCTCTGCCGATCCGGTCCCCATGGACCTCGGGGCGGTGGATGCGCAGCAGATTGACGCCTTCCGGGTCGTGGAAATACAGATGGCTGATTTTCTGGTTTGTTTCCCATTGGGTGAACAGCGGTGCGACGGCTTCCAGGAGTGCTGCCCGATCTTTGGCCAGAAACCGTTCCACCAGCGTCGGATCCCGGGCCAACCCCAACAATTGCCCGGCCATGGCGTGATGACCTTCGTCGATGAGGCGTTGCAAGGTATCGTGAATCTGTTTCTGGAAGTGATCGCTGAGGTTTTGTTCCTGCTCTGTGTGCATCCAATGCACAGAGAAGAGAAAAAAGGTGACGAGCGCGCCAAAAGTCAACAAGAACGAGGCGATGATCGGTTGCTGTATGCGCCAAAGGCGCTTGTCGTTGAACGGGTCCATGGGCGATCGCTTTTCGCGGGTCCGGCAGGGAGACGTGGAATATGAACAGGATGTTTCGACGATAACATAACAGGATCGCATAAGATCGCTGAATGTTCCACGGGTGTTACATTTTGATACCAGATCACGCGGATCCGTTGGAGGTGTAAGCCTGGTCGGAACGATTGGGTTTGTCCGGATGTTTCAACTCCAACACCCCCCGTTTGACCAAAGGGGTCAGAAAGCGGGCACGCAATCCACCCGCATGCCGCTCCAGATATCCGGCCAATTGACGCCCGGTGAGCCAGCGATCCCGGCACAGCGTCAGGATGATCGATTCCATCTGTTCAGGGGCCAAGCGCGGATTGCCCCTGGCCGGAGCTGCGATCTTGAGGAGAACCGGATCCTGCTGGTCGTCGCTGCGTATGGAGTCCAGGTCATCGCTGTGTGAGGAGTCGGAGTCGCTGTGTGAGGAGTCGGAGTCGTTGTGTGAGGAGTCGGAGTCGTTGTGTGAGGAGTCGGAGTCGTTGTGTGAGGAGTCGGAGTCGCTGTGTGAGGAGTC